>DATDFP010000110.1:0-4333 GCA_036522535.1 Gemmatimonadales bacterium | reverse complement strand
CGTTGCGCCGCTCGACGGTGGTCGCCTGCCCGGTGACGACGACCGCCTCGACCTGGAAGACATCCCGGGCGAGCGCCATCGTCACGGTATCCTGCCCGGCCGGAACGCGGGCCTCGCGTTTCTTGTACGCGATGAGCTGCGCGACGAGCACGACGTCGCGCGGCGGGACGGCGATCGTAAAGGTCCCGTCCTGCTTGCCGAACGCGCTGGTCGTCGTGCCCTTGACCGTGAGCCGCACGCCCCCCAGGGGCTGCGCCGTCAGCGAATCGACGACCCGTCCGGTAACGATCCGCGCCTGCGCCGGAAGCTCGGCTGTCGCGGCGCACCAGAGCGCGGTGATCACAAGAGAGCAGCGCCGCATACCTCCTCCGCAGTTCATGCTGTTCGGTCCCCTACGGCCACATTCAGACAAAAAGACGACGCCGCCCTCTCGCTCGAGAGCGCGGCGTCGCTCGAGTTGCACCCTGCGTTCGATTCCGGCCCCATCCTGGCTCCGTCACGCGCGCGTGCTCGTGCCTTCCGATGGAGACACGGCAGCGGGCGGATTGCGCCGCCCTGCGGCAAACGGAGACCTCGCGTAAGGGCGCCATTCGGAGGCCAGACCCGAAGCGCGCTAACGTACCCCTGGGTGCCGGGCTGTCAAGCGAACGCCTCTTGACGGGCCAGCTACCGCTTCAAGGCCTTCATTAGTTTGCCTCGCTCTTCCAACAGCAGGACTATGAGGTTAGTTCGTCCGGAGCGCCTCGGAGGAGCGTCGTTCGCAGACAGCTACCGACATGCCAGCCATTTCTCTATGTTGCCGCGCATGGCCCTGGAGGAGGGGGAACCGCGTCCGACGTAGCGGCGGTCCAAGGCTCCTCGCCTTCTTCATCCCGTAGAGGGATCGACCTGCGCGACAGAGCATCGGAGGAAACGCGATGGCCAAAACCACGACGACAATCGGAATCATCGGCGCAGGACACATTGGAAGTCAGATCGCACGACTCGCGGTAGCAAGCGGCTACAATGTAGTGATCAGCAATTCACGCGGGCCGGAGACGTTGTCCGCGCTCATCGCGGACCTTGGTCCAAGAGCCCGCGCGGCGACCGCCGTCGAGGCAGCAAAGGCTGGAGATCTTGTCGTCGTTGCGGTGCCGCTGAAGAACTACCGGAAGGTTCCGATCGAGCCCTTGGCGGGCAAGATCGTCATCGACACCAACAACTATTACCCTCAGCTGGACGGCCATATCCCCGAACTCGACAACGAGTCGACCACCACGGCCGAACTGCTGCAGGCGCATCTGCCGAGCTCGAAGGTCGTCAAGGCCTTCAACCATATTTACGCCGCTGCTCTCACTACTGACGGACAGCCGGCGGGCACGAAGAATCGTCGCGCGCTGGCCATCGCTGGTAACGACCAGGACGCCAAGACGAGAGTGACCCGTTTGCTTGACCAGTTCGGCTTCGATACCGTGGACGCAGGCCCGCTGAGCGAGGGGTGGCGTTTCCAGCGCGATACCCCCGGTTACGGTCCGCGTCGAACGGCAGAGGAACTGCGCCGAGACCTGGCGGCGGCCAGGCGGTATGCGGATCAGTAGCAATCATCGTGAGTCGGGACGGCAGTCGTCACATCGCAGGGTTCGTGCCAGGCATCCGGTTACTTCGCACGAAGCGCTCGCATTTCGTCGATACCGGCATCGAACGAATAGAATCCGTTCGTCACACGGACCCGTTTCAGTCCGCGTTTCGCCGCGAGGCCTCGGACAAACTGGACGTCGGACGTACTGGGTACCGGGATACCCAGCGCGCCATTGCTTTGCCGCGTATGGTTGTGCAACACATACCAGTAACTCCAGCCCTGCGCCACGTAGTCGTCGACGATGTCGAAACCGTAGACCGTCTTGGGAGGGAACAACTCGGCCCCGGCCCCGAACACGACCACGATCTCCTCACGCTCATCGCTGCCCTTCCTGAGAACGGAGGCCAGGAACTCGGTGGGGCGCTCTAACTGTGGTACGCGAGCGTTCTGCTGGGCAAACAGGAGAGCGTCGAGACAGGTGATCGGGCCGATCGCGCCCACAACGCCTCGATAGGCCAGGTCGTTGTTGAAACTCTCGTCGCGCCAAACATCAGCGTTGGGTCCGCTCGCTCCGGTCGGGACCGCGAGCGCGGGGTATCGTTCTTCCGCCCCCTCCTCACGGATCGCCGCTCGATAAGCCAAAAGCCCCGCGTCGTTCGGAAGCGCTGGACGCGCGTACGCATCCTTCCACGGAACCCTCCAAACCCATAGCACGACCCCTCCATCCTTCAGAACGACTGCGGGAGCTCCGGGCAGCACGCACGCTGGGTCAACGGGATCCGAACCTCGGGCATTCTGCCCTTCGATGGGTCGGAGAGAACTGCACGAACCAAAGATCGACACCAGAACGGCAACCGCGAGTCGATTCGGAAAGCGTCGCATCCTGCGTTAGAAACCAAAACGAGCCCCTTTGCCACGATTATCGTGGCAGAGGTTCTCCGGTAGGCGGGCCTCACCTTGCGCTAACTCTTTGTCGTTCAACGAATGGGCCGACTCGGAATCGAACCGAGAACCTACTGATTAAGAGTCAGTTGCTCTGCCAGTTGAGCTATCGGCCCGGGGCGGGGAAAAATCGTCAGGCAGGACGTGTCGCGCAAGCGATACATCCGGTTTGCCCGAAGGTCATCGCCCCGTGCGAGGCGCTCGGCTCCCGGATGTGCCCCCAAGGGGAATCGAACCCCTGTTCCCACCTTGAAAGAGTGGTGTCCTGACCGTTAGACGATGGGGGCGGGGAGGCGGAGGATAGCGGTAACGGGATTCGAACCCGTGTTTGAGCCTTGAGAGGGCTCCGTCCTAGTCCCCTAGACGATACCGCCACGGAGGCGAAAATATCGCCAGCCGCGCGCGGCCGGCGCAACCCGCCGACACGCGTGTCATAATGACGTCAGTAGTGGACGCGCAGGCGCACGGAGTCGGCGAGCCGGCGCACCGGCGGCGCCAGATCGACGCCCCCGGAAGTGAGGTGCTCGTACAGATCGAGCCCTGCCGCGAAGTCGGCGCTCGCGGCGCTAGCGCGCCCCCGCCCTCCCCGCGATCCAGCTATCGACCACGCGACTCCCCGTGCCAGCAGCGCGTACGCCCGCTCACCCCCGGTCGGGTGCGTGATCACGCTGTCCAACGCGATCTCGAGCGTAGCGAGCGCGCTGTCCGCCTCGTGGCGGGCGAGCTGGGCGCGCGCCGCCGTCACGAGCTGCGTCGCGCTGAGGCGCGGGAGCCGCACCTCAACGGCCATCTGCACCATCACCCGCGCCGGCAGGCCGTGGGCGCGGCCGGGCGAAAACCGCGACTCGAGCATCATCTGCTTTACGGGCTCGCGCACACCGGGGTCGGGAGTGGACAGCACCTCGAGTGATGCCGGCTCGACGCGCCCGAGGGTGTCGATGATGGCCGCCACCTCGACGAGGCCCTGAACGTGCCGGCGGAGCAAGGCCGGAGGATAAGCGAGCGGGGGCGCGGACAGGCGGCGCGGCGGCTCCTCGACGTGGCCCGCGAGATACACCAGCCGTCGATTGAACGCCGCGCGCTGCTCCGACCGGAAGATCGCCGCGCGCTCCGGCGACAAAGGGTCGAGCCCTGCGACGCCGAGGGCCGAGTCGAGCACCATGCCCCGGGCGGCGCGCGATTGGGCGTGCAGGGAATCGGTGGCGGCGAGGAGCAACGCCAGCGCAACGCGATATCTTTTGCGCGCCATCAAACCAGGCCTCGACACCGTACGCCCATTCTCACGAAGTTTCCACCGCCGGGATTACACGGGGGACAGAGGGGGCAGCGTCACGCGCCTCGTGACCTGCCTGGTCCTGGTCGTCACGCTTTGGCCGTCTTCGCCCCAACCGCCCAACGCCCAGGCGCCACGGGAGCTTCACCCGCTACTCGACTCGATCCGGCAGAAATATGACCTGCCCGCGATGGCCGGCGCCATCGTGACGAGCGAGGGAATCTGGGCGCGGGGAGTCGCAGGCGTGCGAAAATACGGCACTGACACACCCGTCACCATCGACGACCAATTCCACCTCGGTTCCGATACCAGGCGATGACTGCAACCCTCGCGGCCGTGCTCGTGGAACAAGGCACGCTGCACGGCGCCGGTGGGTTCCAGAGGGCGCGTTCGTGCGGCGTGGTCTCGGCGCGTTGGGCGCTGCCGGATTGCTCGGCGCAGAGCGCACCACGAGGTCCCTCCGGGCGCGGTCTCGACGCCCGACGGGCGCGGCCATCGGGACGCTGGGCCAGCGTCGGCGCCGTGACCGCCGGTACGCACGCGCCCTGCGGGACCCCTCG
>DATDFP010000109.1:0-5223 GCA_036522535.1 Gemmatimonadales bacterium | reverse complement strand
AATGGCGACGCTCGACCGCGACACGGCGGCCCTCGAGACGCAGGCGTCGCAGTGGGAGGACGCCCTCCAGGAGCGCAGGCTCGCCCTGGGCGCGCTCCAGGCCGCTGCGGAAGAGGCCGGGACCGAGGTGCAGGCAGCCGAGGGCCGCCTCGTCGAGGCCGAGGCGGCGCTCGACCAGGCCCGCCGCGGGCTCGACGCGCTTGGCGCCGAAGAGCACAAGCTCGAGCTCGAGCGCACGGAGATCCTCGGGCGCAAGCGAGGCCTCGTAGAGCGAGTGGAAGCCGAGTGGCGCAAGCCCCTCGACCAGCTGCTGGCGGAGGCGCCGGAGGTAACCGGCGACATCGCCTGGTTGCGCCAGGAGAACGAGCGGCTCCGGACGGCGATCGACGCGGTCGGCCCGGTCAACGCCCTGGCCGTGGAGGAGCACGCCGAGGAAGTGAAGCGCCTCGAGTTCCTCAGCACTCAGCGCGACGACCTCCTCGCCGCGCGCCAGTCGCTCCAGCAGGCGGCGCGGGAGATCGACCAGACGGCGAAGGCGATGTTCCTCGAGTCGTTCGGCAAGGTGCGCGAGAATTTCCGGACGGTGTTCCAGACGTTGTTCGGCGGGGGCGAATGCGACGTCCGGCTCGCCAACGAGGACGATCCCCTGGCGAGCGAGATCGAGATCCACGCGGCCCCCCACGGCAAGCGCACCCAGCGCATTCACCTCCTCTCCTCGGGGGAGCGCACGCTCGTCGCCGTCTCGCTGCTCTTCGCCATCTTCCTGGCGAAGCCAAGCCCGTTCTGCCTGCTCGACGAGGTAGACGCGCCGCTCGACGACTCCAACGTGGGCCGCTACGTCCGGCTGCTGGCGGAGTTCAAGGACCAGACACAGTTCGTCGTCATCACCCACAATCCGCGCACGATGCAGGCAGCCGACGCCGTCTACGGGGTGACGATGCAGGAGCCCGGCGTCTCCACCATCGTAGGCGTGCGCCTCGGTCAGGTGGAAGCGGTGTGAGCCGCGTGCGCCCATCCTGAGCAAATCGTTTTCCTCGAGGAAGGAGCGACTGGCACCATGCAGTTGGTCACCGTGGGAACGGGCACGGTCGCGCCGTCGGCCACACGCACCGCGGCGTGCAACTGGGTGAGTCACGGCCGCCTGAAGATCCTGTTGGACTGCGGGGCTGGCGCGCTGCATCGCCTCGCGCAGTTCGACCTGCCGTGGCACCAGGTCACGCATGTGGTGCTGTCGCACTTCCATCCCGACCACTGGGGTGAGCTGCCGATGCTCGTGTACGCCCTGAAGTACATCACGACTCCGCCCCGCTCAGAGCCGCTCGTCATCCTCGGACCCCCGGGCGTGGTCCGGCTGCTGCGCACGATCGCCCAGGGCTACGGGCCCTGGCTCCTCGACCCCGGGTTCCCGCTCGGCATCCTCGACGTCCAGCAGGGCGAGTCGTTCCCGCTCGATGCCGACGTGAACCTCGAGACCTTCCGCGTGCCGCACACGCCGGAGAGCGTGGCGCTCGGCATCGCCACCCCCGAAGGACGGCTCGTCTACACGGGGGACACGGGCTTCTCGAGCGACCTGGCGCACTGGGCAAAGGGGGCCGACCTGCTGCTTGCCGAGTGCTCCCTGCCCGAGTCGTTGGCTATGGACATCCACCTCACGCCCGAGCAGGCAGGCGATCTCGCCAAGGAAGCCGGCGCGGGCCGTCTCGTCTTGACGCACTTCTATCCACCGGTGGAAACTTCGGATCCGGCGCGGGCAGCCGGCACGCGCTTCGGCGGGCCGGTGACAGCGGCGCGAGACGGAGATCGTTTCACCATCGGAGGGACCTCGCAGTGTTGATCGTGATGCGGCGCGGCGCCACGGACGCCGAGATCCAGCGCGTCGTCGCGGTGATCGAAGAAATGGGCTACAAGGCCCGCCCCATGCCCGGCGCCCAGCGCACCGCCGTCGGCCTGATGGGGAACGACGGCAGTGTGGACGCATCGCGTCTGGAAGCGCTGCCCGGGGTGCAGGACGTCATCCACGTCTCCAAGCCCTACAAGCAGGTGAGCCGCGAGTGGAAGAGCGAGAACACCGTGGTTCGTCTCCCGGGCGGCGTCACGTTCGGCGGCGCCGAGGTCGCGGCGATCGCGGGGCCCTGCTCCGTCGAGACGGAGGGCCAGATCCTCGAGGCGGCCCGCCAGGTGAAGGAGGGAGGCGCCGTGATCCTCCGCGGCGGCGCCTGGAAGCCCCGCACCTCGCCCTATTCGTTCCAGGGTCTGGGGAAGCCGGGATTGAAGCTCCTGGCCAAGGCGCGCGAAGAGACGGGCCTGCTGATCTGCACGGAGGCAATGGACCCCGAAAGCGTGGGGCCCGTAGGGGAAGTCGCGGACATCATCCAGATCGGCGCCCGCAACATGCAGAACTTCTCGCTCCTCAAGGCGGCCGGCCGCGCCGGGAAGCCGGTGCTCCTGAAGCGCGGCCTGTCGGCGACGATCGAGGAGCTGCTCCTCTCGGCCGAGTACCTCCTGGCCGAGGGGAACCACGACGTGATTCTGTGCGAGCGCGGCATCCGCGGCTTCGACACGGCGACCCGCAACCTTTTCGACCTCACGGCCATCCCGGTGGTGCACAAGCTCTCGCACCTGCCGATCATCGCCGACCCGTCGCATGGTACCGGGCTGCGCGACAAGGTGATCCCCATGGCCCGCGCCGCGGTAGCCGCGGGCGCCGACGGGATCATGGTCGAAGTGCACCCGCACCCCGACCAGGCGCTCTCGGACGGCGCGCAATCGCTCTTCCCCGATCAGTTCGCTCAGCTGATGAGGGAGATCCGCGTGATCGCGGAAGTCATCGGCCGGCGGATCGCCGAGCCGGCGCCGGTGGGGGCGTAGACGAATAATGCGGAGTGTGGAATGCGGAGTGCGGAATTGAAGGGGTGCGTCGATCTCCGACGCAGGCCGTCGGGCTCGACGGCCGCGCGGTCAACTCCGCATTCCGCATTCCGCATTCCGCACTTTGTAGATTCCGCAATCCTCAATCCGCAATCCGCAATCCTCGCGGTCGCCGTGCTGGCCCGCTCCCAAGTCCCCGACCCCTGGCCCGTCCTCGACCATGCCAGCCAGATGTACCAGACGATCCGCACGCTCTCCGCGCAGTTCGTGCAGATCATCGAGAATCCCATGATCGGCGCACCGGACACCACGCGGGGCAAGCTGTACCAGATGCGGCCCAGCCGCTTCGCCATGCGGTTCACCGAGCCCAAGGGAGACCGCATCGTGGCCGACGGCCGGTACCTCTGGCTGTACACGCCGAGCACGGCGCCGGGTCAGGTGATCCGCTCCCGAATCCCCGAGGTCGGCACCACGGGCCCGAACCTCATCGGGCAGTTCGTCGAGCGGCCGCGCGAGCGCTATCGGGCCCGTTACGTCCGTGCCGACTCCCTGCCGGACGGGATGGCGGACGTGGTCGCGCTCGTGCCGACGGAGGCGGGGCAACCCTACACTGAAGCGGTGCTCTGGGTGGGACGGAACGACGGATTGGTCCGGCGCCTGGAGATCAGCGAAGCCGCCGGGCAGCACCGCACCGTGATCCTCTCGCATCCGAAGGTCAACGGCGGGGCGCCCGGCCGCGAGTTCACGTTCGCGCCCCCTGCCGGGGTACGGGTGGTGGATCAGTAGCGAGGGCCTCGGCGACCGCGAGCGCCGCCGCCTCGTCCATCCCCCGCTCGCGGGCCAGCTCGAGAGCCGCGCGCCCCAGCGCGCGATAAAGCAGCGCGTCGTCTCGACTCAGGCGTTCGATGTGCCTCCGGAGCGTCGCCGTGTCGCCGCGCGCCACGGGCCCTGTCAGCGCGGCCAGCGGCCCGTGCTCCGTGAGGTTCTCGAACGTGCCTGCCACCAGCGGTCGCAGGGCCTGCCACGCCTCCCTATCGGCGAGCCCCGCGAGACAGAGCAGGCGCTGGGCTACGGCCTCGACTACCACGAAATAGTTCGATGCGAACACCGCTCCCGCGTGGTAGATCGGCTTCGCCTCCGAGGGGATGTGGAACGGCCGCAGACCGAGCGCCCGCGCGAGGCCCTCCGCCGCCTGCACCGCCCGCGGCATCCCTTCCACGGCGGCCCAGGCGCCCTTCAGGCGTTCGGGCGCGCGCTCGGCTGCGGCGATGGTCTGCAGCGGGTGGAGCGAGCCTAACGCGGCGCCGGAGGAGAGCAGTGCGGCCAGGGCTTCCTGTCCCTCTGCGCCGGAGAGATGCAGCACCACCTGGTCCGGCCGTACCGCCCCCGTCCGCGCGAGCGACTCGGCGAGGAGCCGGATGGCGTCGTCCCGCACGGCAAGAATGACGACGCCCGCCTGGGCGATCCAGGCGGGCGACGGGGAGTCGCGAGGCCCCACCGTGAGCGTGAGCGGTTCGGGCACCGCCTTCTTCCGGCGGCCGTACAACAGCACCTCGTGGCCCGCAAGGGCAAGCGCCAGCGCGAGGCCCACGCCGGCGCGCCCCGGGCCGATGATGCCGACTGTGGGCCTCTCGTTGAGCCGCTCGCCGCCCACCTAGTTCCGGGGGCTCGCGGAGGCCTGCGCCGCCGCGAGCGCGAGCAGGTCTTCCGGCGAATGGGCGCGGTGCGCGAGCGCGACCGCGGTCTGGACCTGGCGGTCCATAATCATCCGCCGACGGACCTCCGCGGGCCGTCCGAAGACGTAGCGCGCGATCTCGTAGCCGAGGTCTTGGGCGATCAGGGGGCGCGCGCCCGCCCAGAGACTGTCCGGAATCGCCACTTTGCGCGCGCGCAGCCGGCGGAGCACGTCATCAACCATCTCCTGCGTGACTGAGAAGTTCGGATCGGTCATGCGGCCCGAAGCCTTCGCCTCCAGCGCATACGTCGAGCGCACGTCCCAGTACGTCGGGATGTTACTCCCCAGCGATTTCATGAAGTTGCGCTCTGCCGTCGTGAAGGTGTCGGGACTGATGAACAGGTCGGGCCTGATCCCGCCGCCACCGACCACGGCGCGCCCGTGATCGGTGTGGAAGATCAACGTGGAATCGGGCTGCGTCGTGTCGCGGCCTTCCTCCGCAGCGACAACCTGCGCCTCCTGGTCCGCCTCGTTCTTGCTCTTGCGCTGGATGGTGCGCCCGCTCGGCGTGTACCAGCGGGCCGTCGTCAGCTTCAGCGCCGCCTCCGGCGTGAGCTGCCACAGCGACTGTACCAGCCCCTTGCCGAACGTCGGGGTCCCGACAACCAGTGCGCGGTCGT
>DATDFP010000108.1:0-18189 GCA_036522535.1 Gemmatimonadales bacterium | reverse complement strand
CCCCGCCGTGCCGCGCGCCCGGCCCGGCGTGCGTTGGTGCAAGATCTGGCAGGACGGCCGGGCGGCCCGGGCGGACGGTGTGCGGTTCGTGCACTGGCTGGCCTGGGCCTTGCGATGCGAGGCGAAGAGCGCGTGGAGCTGGGACGACCCCCTGCCGCTGCTCTGCGCGGGAGCGTTGGCGTCGCTCCGACGGCTCGCCGAGCTCGCGCGCTCCCTGTTCCCCCTTCACGTCCGCCCGACGAAAGCCCGAGTACCATGAAGCAGATCCGCGTCCTCATGATCACCAGCGCCTGGCCCACCCCCGGCCAGCCGCGGACGACCCATTTCATCAAACGCCAGGCGGACTTTCTCCGAGCCGCGGGCGTCGCGGTCGATGTGTTCCAGTTCCGCGGCGAGCAGAAGCTCCACCGCTACGTGGGAGGGTGGGTGCGGGCCCGGCGTCAACTGGACCCCGCACGCTACGACCTGGTGCACGCGCAGTTCGGCCAAAGCGGCCTGATGGCGCTCCCCAAGCGCCTGCCGTTGGTGGTGACTTTTCGAGGCAGCGACCTCCTGGGAATCGTGAGCGACGTGAACGGCCGCTACACCTGGAAGGGGCGCATCCTGCAGCGGCTCTCCCGTCTGGTGGCGCTCAACGCAGACGCGGTGATCGTCGTATCAGAGCACATGAAACGCAGTTTGCCTCCGTCGGTCCCCGCAGTCGTCATTCCCTCCGGCCTCGATTTGGAGCTGTTCCGGCCCATGCCGCGCGACGCTGCGCGGCAGGCGCTGAAGCTGCCGCTCGACCGGCGCTACGTGCTCTTCGTCGGCAACCCGACACAGGCGCGGAAACGTCATGCGCTGGCGCGACGCGCCGTGGAGATCGTGAACGACTCCTGCCCCGCGGAACTGATCACGGCGTGGGGCGTACCCCACACCGACGTGCCGCTCTACATGAATGCCTGCGACGCGCTGATCTGCACTTCGTCACAGGAGGGCTCGCCCAACGTGGTGAAGGAGGCGCTCGCCTGCGAGCTCCCCGTCGTCTCCGTGCCGGTGGGCGACGTGCCGCTGCGCCTGCGCGGGATTGAAGGGTGCGAGGTCTGCCCCGACGACCAACCCAAGACGCTCGCCGCCGCGCTCGAGCGCGTGCTCCGTCGTGGCGCGCGCATCCGCAGCCGAGGCGCCGTCGCCGAGCTGGATGAGCGGAGCATGGCGCAACAGGTGATTGAGATCTACCGCTCCGTGCTGAACGGAGCGCACCATAACACTGTGGAGAGGACTCTTGACGAGCGTACCGCAGCGCCCCACTGACCCGCACCCTGTCCGTCCGCCGCGCTCGGCGGCCGTGCGTTGGCTGAAGCAGAGACTCTACGACGGACGCGAGAGCCGCTACTGGGCCCTCGTCCATGACACGGCTGCCAGGGCGGGTCGGATCCTGGCATTCGGGGCGGGGCGGGGAGCGAAGGAGTTCGACTTGCGCGGGCCCGGCCGAGAGGTGGTGGCCGTCGACGTGGACCGGGACGTGCTCGAGAACCCCTGGGTCGACCGCGCCGAGGTCTATGACGGCGGACGGCTGCCCTTCCCGGACGCAAGCTTCGACATGAGCTGCAGCCAATCGGTCATCGAGCATCTGGCCGATCCCGCTCACACCTTCGCCGAGCTCGCCCGCGTGCTCCGCCCCGGGGGTCATCTCATCTTCAAGACGCCGAACATCTGGTTTTACTCGACGCCGATCAGCCGCCTGGTCCCCAACCGGTTCCACGCCCATGTGCTGAAATACACTACGGGGCGCCCGGAGCGCGATGTCTTCCCCACTTTTTACCGTGCCAATACGCGCCGGCGGCTCCGGAAGCTGCTGGCCGCGGCGGGCTTCATCGAGGGGGAGCTGCACGTGCACCTCCGGGGCGCGGGCTATCTCGAGTTCTCGCTCCCCACCTATCTCGTGGGGGTGCTCTACGAGCGTATCGTGAACGCGTCGGGGCTGCTCGAAGAGCTGCGCGGGGCGATCGTCGGGGACTTCATTCGGGCGCCCCGGCCGTGAGCCCGCAGCCCCTGGTCTCCGTCGTGGTCCCATGTCGCAACGAGGAGCGCCACATCGCGCAGTGCCTCGATTCGATTCTGGCCTGTGACTTTCCCCAAGATCGGCTCGAAATCCTGGTGGTGGACGGGTGCAGCGACGATGGCACGCGCGCCATCCTGGCCAAGTACGCCGAGCGGCACGCGACGATCCGCGTGCTGGACAACCCCAAGCGGATCACGCCGACCGCCCTCAACATCGGCGTCCGGGCCGCTCAGGGCGAGATCATCATGCGCATGGACGCCCACGTCATCTATCCGGCCAGCTACATCTCGCAGCTGGTGGCCGCGCTCGAAGAGACGGGGGCCGATAACGTCGGCGGCGTCATCGAAACTCTCCCGGGCGACGACTCCCCGACGGCCCGGGCCATCGCGGTCGGCCTGTCCCATCCCCTCGGCGTCGGTAACTCGTATTTTCGAGTGGGTTCCCGGGAGCGCCGTTGGACCGATGCCGTGTCGTTCGGGTGCTATCGCCGGCAGGTATTCGAGCGCATCGGGTTGTTCGACGAGGAGCTGGTACGCAACCAGGACGACGAGTTCGATCTGCGTCTGATCAAGCACGGCGGCCGGGTCCTCCTCGTCCCCGAGGTGGTGGCGCAGTACTACGCACGTCGCTCCCTGCGGCAGGTGGCCCGGATGTTCTACCAGTACGGGTACTTCAAGCCGCTCGTGGCGAAGAAGCTCGGCCGCATCATGACCTTCCGCCAGCTCGTTCCTGGTCTGTTTCTCCTGAGCCTTGCGGCGTCGGCGCTCAGCGCGCTTTGGTGGCCGCCGGCGGCGTGGGTCGGGGCCGGCATACTCGGGCTGTACGCGGCGCTCGTGCTGGGCTGCGCGCTCGCGTCCGTGCGCGCGCACGGCGTCCGACCCGCCGCGGTCCTGGTCGCGGTGTTCCCCGTGCTGCACGTGAGCTACGGGGTCGGTTTCCTGAGAGGGGTGGTCGACCACGTCTTCGGGTGGCGCCGCGGTCCGCGGGACGCCGCCGCCATCTCACTATCGCGCTAGAGGAGGAGGCTGCCGGTTGGCCACGAGCGCACCCCAAGTCGCGAGCTTCGGCTACCACGAAGTGACCGACGATCCGACGACATCGGGCTTCCAGCGCCCGGCGGCCCTGCCGTTCAAGCACACCCGCCGCGCTTTCGCCGCGCATCTCGACCGTATTGCCGCCGGGCCGCTCGTGCCCATGCTCGTGGAGAACGTCGATTTCACACGCCCGGGCCGGCACCTCCTGCTCACCTTCGACGACGGAGGCAAGAGCGCCGTGTACGCGGCCGACGAGCTTTCGCGGCGCGGCTGGCGGGGCCACTTCTTCATCGTCACCAGCCTCATCGGGGCGCGCACGTTCCTCGAGGCGAACGAGATCAAGTACATCCGCAGTTGTGGTCACGTCGTCGGGAGCCACTCCCACACGCACCCCGACATTTTTCGCGACCTGACGATGGACCAGATGGTCGAGCAGTGGCGCGTGAGCTGCAACATCCTCGCCGAGCTGCTGAACGAGCCCTGCCGGGTGGCGTCGCTCCCGGGCGGCGACCTCTCCCCGGTTGCGCTGCGCTCGGCCGCGGCCGCCGGCCTCACCCACCTGTTCACTTCGGAGCCGTGGCTCGTCCCACGACGAGTGGACGGCTGCTGGATTCTCGGTCGCTTCGGCCCCAAGGTGCACACGTCGCCCGCCAGGCTGGCGGCGCTCGCGCAGTTCCGGGGATGGGGCCGGGCCCTGCTCGTGCGGCGTCTGACAAACGCCGCGCGGCTGAGCCTGCCGACGCTGTACCGCTTCTACGTCAGACGAACCACCCGGGAACGGGCCACGCCGTGACCCTGCGGGTGGAACCGTTCAGCGGCCCGCCGGCGGAGTGGGATGCGTTCGTGCGCGCCCAGCGGGAGTGGACGCATTTCCACCTGTTCGGATGGCGCACGGTCATGCGGCGCGCGCTCGGGCACGAGGGCGTTTACCTCGCCGCGCGCGACCCGGATGGGCGGCTCGTGGGCGTGCTCCCGTTGGTGCGCGTAAAGAGCCTCGTCTTTGGCCACTACCTCGTTTCCATGCCGTTCCTGAACTACGGTGGGCCGCTGGGCAACGAGGCGGGCGTCCAGGCCCTCGTGACTCACGCGGTCGCGCAGGCGACGCGAGAGCGAGTCGGACTGCTCGAGCTGCGGAGTCGCACGCCGCTCCCGATCGCGCTCCCGGTCTCGCACCGCAAGGTCACCGTCCTGCTCGACCTCACTCCGGGGTCGCCTGACACCGCGTGGCAGGGCATCAGCCCCAGGCTCAGGAGCTACGTGCGGCGCACCCAAAAGGCGGGCCTGACGGTGCGCTTCGGCCGCGACCAGCTGGAGGACTTCTTCACGGTCTTCGCGCAGCACATGCACGAGCTCGGGACGCCCACGCACCACCGGCGCCTGTTCGAGACGATCGCCACGGTCTTCCCGGAGGACACGTGGTTCGGCTGCGCCTACCATGAGGGTCGGCCGGTCGCTGCGGCATGCGCCCTCCGCTGGGCCGACGAGGTCGAGGTGACCTGGGCGTCGGCCCTGTCGAGCGCCCCGGATCTCCGGCCCAACGCGTTGCTGTACTGGGCGTTCATAGAACGCGCCGCGAACGAGGGCATGCGGACCTTCAACTTCGGCCGCTCGAACCCCGGGTCCGGCCCGCACGAGTTCAAGCGCCGCTGGGGCTCGCGGGATGAGCCGCTGTGGTGGTACGACTGCTCGGCCCGCGACGGCGCGACCACCCCGTCGCCGCAAGACCCTGCGTTCGCCTGGGGGCCACGCCTCTGGAAGCGGCTACCGGCGCGCCTCGCCAGCGCGCTCGGCCCCAGGATCGTCCGTTACATCCCCTGACGGGGGCGGAAAACCCAATTCTGAAGGATGCTGGTCCCCCCTCGTCCTTCAGACGGAGCCCCCAGCCGGGCTAGCTAGAGCCCGGGTGATCAGCGATCGGACCCTTCGAGACCCCCTTCAACGCCCTGTCGCCGACCTCCAACTGCGTGCGTATAGCTACACCCCGGCCGCGAAACTGTGGTGGTTCTGCGGCACTTGGCCCCGGCAAAACGGTGCGGCACGCGGGCGTCATGTGTAACATATTGGTGCGGCACAACTTAGAGAACACGGTTGGCTCAGGGGCTCTTGCGCCGACCCGGCACAAGACCTGATACGAGATCGTGACGCGAAAGATATAGCGCTCTCGTCCCTCAACCGGTTCTTGGATTGACTTCGGCACGCCTCGACGTACAACAGATCGCCTACGGCTTTTCGCGCCCGGTACGCGCCCTCGCGGCCACCCCGGCGCTGGCCCGCCTCGTCCGCAACCCCACAGCCCGTCGCCTGGCGAAGGCGGGGCTGGACTTCGCCTGCGCCGCGAGCGCCGTCGTGGTCGCCGTGGCGGCAGGCGAGGGGATCGGCACTCTCGGCATCGGCGCAACGGCGAGCCTCGCCGGCCTGGCCGGGCTCCTCCTCGTAACCGCCGAAGCCCTGGGGGGGAGCTACCGCACGATCTGGCGCTACACCAGCCTCCCGGAAGCGACCACGCTCACCATGTCGAGCGCAGTCGTGCTCGGCGCGTTGCTGGCCCTGCGGTCGCTGCGCATCTCGGACGTCTCGCTCGCGACCGCCCTCTTGATCGGGCTCTTGCTTCTCTTCTTTTCCGTCGGGGTGCGCACCTTCCGCCGCTGGTCCGTTGCCCACGCCAAGCGGCGCGAGCGGCCGGCGCGCGCGGCCACCGTCGCTCCCCGCCGGGTGCTGATCGCCGGCGCCGGAGAGCACGGTCTCTCCATCGGCCGCGAGCTGACCGAGAGCGCCGCGCCGGGAGTAGAGCTGGTGGGGTTCCTCGACGACGATCCCGCCAAGCTCGGGGCGGTCTTGCACGGCGTGCCGGTCCTCGGACCGCTCAAGGACGCCCTCGCGATCGCGGAGCGTCATCACGTGGGCGAGGTGATCGCCGCCATGCCCTCGGCGGGCGCTGATGTCGTACGGACCTTCGGCCGGCGGCTCGAGGAAGCAGGGATCCGCGTGCGCGCGGTCCGCGGCATCGAGCGCTTCGTGCTGGGCCGCGATCTCCACCGGCCGGGGGGGGCGACGTTGCGCGAGCTGCTCGATGCCTCGATCCTCCCCGGTCGCTACCACGGCGTCGCCGACGGCCAGCGACGCGTGCTGGTCACCGGTGGAGCCGGCTTCGTCGGCTCGCATCTGACGCGCATGCTCCTCGAGCGGGGCTACCGCGTGCGCATCCTGGATCGCTTCGATTACGGCCGCTCCGGCATCGAGGGGTTGCACCATCCCCACCTCGAGGTGATTCCGGGCGACATCTGCAGCAGCCGTGACGTGAGTCGCGCGCTCCGCGATGTTCACGCCGTGGTCGCCCTCGCGGCCATCGTCGGTGATCCCGCCTGCAACCTCGATCCCGAGGAGACGATCAACCTCAACTACACCGCAACCAAGGTGCTGGTCGAGGCGTGCAATTTCTACGGCGTGCGCCGCCTCGTGTTCGCGTCGAGCTGCAGCGTCTACGGAGCCAGCAACCATTCGCTGCTGACCGAGCAGTCGCGCCTCAACCCCGTGTCCCTCTACGCCAAGACGCGGGTGCTGAGCGAGAACATCATCTTCGACCGGTCCGGCGACCTGGAGCCGGTCGTGCTCCGCCTCGCGACCGTGTTCGGGCTGTCGCCGCGCATGCGCTTCGACCTCGTCGTCAACACGCTGACGGTGCGCGCGGTGGTGGACGGCGAGATCTCGATCTTCGGCGGCAATCAGTGGCGCCCCAACGTGCATTGCCGCGACGTCGCGCGCGCCTTCATCGCCGCGATCGAGGCGCCGGCGGCGGCCGTAGCCGGGGAGATCTTCAACGTCGGCGGCGACGCCCTGAACCACCGCATCTCCGACCTGGGGCACATCGTGGCGGACGTGGTGGGTGGCGTGCGCGTCGTCCAACAGGATGCGATGGCCGATCCACGAGACTACCGCGTGAGCTTCGAGAAGATCCGGCGGGTGCTGGGGTTCGAGCCCCGGTACACCGTGGCGGCGGGCGTGCAAGAGGTGGCCGCGGCGGTTCGGCGTGACGCCGTGCTCCGGGCCTACCAGAGTCCCGTGTACCACAACGTGCACGCGTTGAAGGAAACGTTCGCGACTCCGCGACGGCGTCGCGAGGATGAGGTCCCGCAGCCGCGCCTCGCCAGCGCCTGACAGATGTGCGGCATCGCAGGGTACTTGCAGCCGGGCGGCCTGGATCCGCGCCACGCCCCGAGCATCATCGCGGCGATGACGGACGTCATCCGCCATCGCGGGCCTGACGACAGCGGCGCGTGGGTCGACGGCGACGCCGGGGTCGTCCTCGGGCACCGCCGGCTCTCCATCCTCGATCTCTCGCCGGCCGGGCACCAGCCCATGTCGTCCGCCTCCGGCCGCTACGTGATCGTCTTCAACGGCGAGATCTACAATTTCCGAGAGCTGCGCGGCGAGCTGGCGCAGCTGGGACACCGCTTCCGCGGGGGTTCCGACACGGAGGTCATGCTCGCCGCCTTCAGCGCGTGGGGTGTTCGCCGGGCGGTCGAGCGGTTCAACGGCATGTTCGCGTTCGCCGCATGGGACCGCCAGGATCGCGTGCTGCACCTGGGGCGTGACCGCGCCGGGGAGAAGCCCCTCTACTACGGATGGATGGGCGGCACCCTGCTGTTCGGCTCGGAACTCAAGGCGCTGCGGGCTCACCCCCGGTTCCGCGCCGACATCGATCGCGACGCGCTCGCCGTCTACCTGCGGCTGGGGTACGTGCCGAGCCCGTACACGATCTTCCGGGGCGTCTCCAAGCTGCCACCCGGCACGCTGCTCAGCGTGGGCGCCGCGAGCGCCGCTCTGCCCGCCGCACCGGCTGCGTACTGGTCCGCCCGCGAAATCGTGGAGCGGGGGTGCGCCGATCCATTCGCCGGGTCGCCCGCCGAGGCCCTGGACGAGTTCGACGCGCTGCTCCGGGACGCGGTGAAGATCCGCATGGAAGCCGACGTGCCGCTGGGAGCCTTCCTGTCGGGGGGGATCGACTCCTCTGCGGTGGTGGCGATGATGCAGGCCCAGAGCGAGCGGCCGGTCAGGACCTTCACCATCGGCTTTCTCGAGCGGAGCTACAACGAGGCCGAGCACGCGCGCGCGGTGGCGCGGCACCTCGGCACTCAGCACACGGAGCTGTACGTGAGCCCGGCGGAAGCGCTCGCGCTCATTCCGCGGCTGCCGACCCTGTACGACGAGCCCTTCGCCGACCCTTCCATGATCCCGACGTTCCTGGTGTCGGAATTGGCGCGGCGCCATGTGACGGTCAGCCTCTCGGGAGACGGGGGCGACGAGCTGTTCGGAGGCTACGGTCGCTATCGGCTCGGGCGTGCCCTGTGGCGCGGACTCGGCTGGATTCCGGGACCCGTGCGCCGCGGAGCGGCGGCCCTGGCCCTGCCGAGCGCGGCCCCGGGGAGCGTGTCCCGGCTCGCCGACGCGCTGGCGCGGCCAGTCACAGGAACGCGCAGCCTGCGCGAGCGCCTGCGCCAGGCCGCCGATGTGCTCGCCGTGCGGTCGCCCGCCGCGCTGTACCACTATCTCATGTCGTACTGGAAGCTCCCGGCCGCGATCGTGCCCGGCGCGAGCGAGCCGCCCATCCCTCAGACGGACTCCACCCGCTGGGCGGCCGTCCCGGGGATCGCGCACCAGATGATGTACCTCGACCTGCTGACGTATCTGCCGGACGACATTCTGGTCAAGCTGGACCGCGCCAGCATGGGGGTGAGCCTGGAGGGGCGCGTCCCGCTCCTGGACCACCGCGTCATCGAGTTCGCATGGCGGCTGCCGCTCCGCTACAGGATGCGGGGCGGGGTGGGCAAGTGGCTGCTGCGCCAGCTCGTTTACCGCTATGTCCCGCGCGAGCTGGTAGAGCGCCCGAAGATGGGGTTCGGCGTGCCGATCTCCGCCTGGCTGCGCGGGCCGTTGCGCGATTGGGCCGAAGCCCTCCTCGAAGAGACGCGGCTCGGTCGAGAAGGCATGCTCGACCCTCACCCGATCCGGACGAAATGGACCGAACACGTCGCAGCGCGGACCCGGTGGGACTATGACCTCTGGGCGGTGCTCATGTTCCAGGCGTGGTTGGAGGCGAACGCCGGAGTCGCCGGCCAATCGACGCGGCAGGAACGCGACGTGTACACGCTGTCGGCGAACGAACCTGCGGAGATCGGGATCGCGGAAAGCCGCTGATTCCGAGGGTTGCCCGCTCGCGCCGGTGCATGTGTGGGTTCGTATGCAGTGAGGAAGGCTGATGTCCGCCCGTCGGTGCGCCCTGCATCGCGGGCTCTCTGGGCTCGACCGAACCGGAGGAACCGATGAAGCTGCCCGCCTTAATCCCGGTGCTGCTCACACGCGCCGGCGTCCCGCTCGTTGCCTCGTGGCTCGCAGCCTGCGATCCGGTGGGAAGTCCCGAGCGACCGGGGCCAGAGTTCGGCCGGGTCGCGAATGTCACGACTCAAGACTTAGGCACACTCGGCGGTAGTTTCAGCCAGGCGGTTGCGGTGAACGCGAGTGGGGTGGTGGCGGGCTTCAGCACCGTCACCGCAGGTTCCGCGGGTTGCGGCGGCGGCGCTCCGGTATGCCACGCCTTCGTTTGGACCAGGGGGACGCTGCGGGACCTGGGCACCCTTGGGGGATCGTTCAGTCAGGCCATCGCAATCAACGACGCGGGTCAGGTCGCGGGGAACAGCACGACCCGCACCGGCCACTCCTGTCCTCACGGCGGAGTCGTGGATTTGGGTTGCCACGCGTTCCTCTGGGACGGCAGGACGATGCGCGACCTCGGCACCCTGGGGGGGGACTTCAGCGAAGCGACCGCCCTCACCCCGACCGGCCGGGTGGCCGGCTTCAGCATCACCGGGTCGGGCGCCCTCCACGGGTTCTTTTGGGACGGCGCGATGCACGACCTCGGGACGCTCGGAGGCCCGACCAGCATCGCGTACGCCGTGGATGCCGCGGGCCGCGTCACCGGCGCGAGCACCACTCCGTCAGGCCCGTTCTGCGGAGTTCCTGTCGCCGGCTGTCACGCGTTCTCCTGGAACCGGGGAACGATGCGCGACCTCGGCACTCTGGGCGGCGCTCACAGTACGGCCCTCGCCATCAACCCCGCCGGCCTGATCACGGGCACGAGCACGCTCGCGTCCGGCGTGGCCCACGGATTCCTGTGGGACGGCGCCATGCACGACCTCGGCACCCTGGGGGGAGACTTCAGCGAGGGCACCGCCATCAATTCCCAGGGTCAGGTGGCGGGCTTCAGCAACACCACGCTCGGCGTCATCGGCAACCCGCATGCATTCCTGTGGGACAGGGGCACACTGCGCGACCTCGGGACGCTCGGTGGGGTGGACAGCTACGCAACCGCCATCGGCGAGCGGGGCCAGGTGATTGGCTCGAGCGCAGCGGCGTCGGCCACCTGCACGGGTCGCGGACCCTGTCACGCATTCCTCTGGACCGCCGGGGTCATGCACGACCTCGGCACGCTCGGTGGATCCTTCAGCTCGGCCCTCGCCCAGAACCAGCGTGGCCAGGTTGCGGGTTGGAGCGAGACCGGTGACCTATCTGGGGCGGTGCACGCGACGTTGTGGACGGTCAACCCCTGAGGGGGGGGAGCCTGGAGGGAGTCATTTGAATTCGTATGCACCGAGCGCAAGCCCGGCTCTGCGCCGAGTGACGCCTTCGAAATCACCGGTCACCTGGGGGAGCGTGAGACCGGCGTTGATGGCCGGGCTCCCCGCTTGGAGGTGGAAATCAAACTGAGCGGGACTGACGAACTTCGGGTCGGCACCCGCCATATTGCTTACCGAAGTCACGCCCGAAACACGCGGCGTGTAGATCGCGTTCGTCGAAAGATTGTTTTCCACCAGCGCCCCGGTCCACGCTCCGCCGGAGGCCGCGTCGAACCAGATGCCCGCCGTGTTCGGCTGATAGAAGATGTTGTTCGCGATCACGAGGCCATCCGTCGTCCCGGCGATCACGATTTGGCCGGCCCTGTTCGGGTTCGGGAAGGCAAAGGTGTTGTTGAGGATGTACACGCCGCTGGCGCGCGCTCCGGCCCCGCTGTAACGGTGATAGGCCCAGCCGTGCGTGTTGTTGTAGAAGACGTTGTTGCGCATGATCAGGCTGTCGCCGACACCGTGGTAGACCCCGTGATCGTGGTTCTGCCAGGTGATGCTGCCTGGAGGCAGGGAGCAGCCTTGCTCACCCGGGCTGAGGCGGCCGATGTCGTGGATGACGTTCTGCTCGATGACGATGTTGCTGGCGTAGGCGTTGATGCCCACGCGCCCGCCGGTGTCGTCGGTGCAGATGCGGCCGATGTCGTGGATGTGGTTCAGCGCGATGACGACGTCATGCGTCACCGCGGTTCTTTCGCTGCCAGCGTAGGCGTCGATGCCGGAGCGGCTCATCCAGCGCACCTCGAAGCCCTCGACCCGGACGTAATTCCCCCGGACGGAGATGCCGGTCGCCGAGCTGTTGTTTTGCCCATCCACGACCGCGCCCCAGCGATGGGCGGCCCGGAATACAATCCAGCTCTCCGCCGTACCGCTGCGGGTGATATTGAGGACGGTGGAGCCGCCGGTGTAGACGCCGTCCTTCACGACCACACCATCACCCGGGTTGACGACGTCGGCAGCGTGCTGGAGGGTGCGGAACGGCCGGGCGCTCGTACCGGGGTTGGCGTCACTGCCGGCAGAGGCATCGACGTAGTAGCACACCCCGGCTCCCGTCGCCCCGCAGTGTAAGCCTCGTTGCCGCGCCAGCGTGACGGTGGCGACCGTGAGCAGCGCGGTACGAAGGAACAGGGGCACGAAGACGCACTACCCCTTGCCGCTCATCGGGGTCCCTGGCCTTCCGCCGACCAGGAACAGCTCGGGCGCCGGCTTGCCGCCGGCGCCCGAGCCTTCACGCGATCAATGGAATTCATATCCTCCGATATCATAACCGCTTCCCTGCGGCCGAGCTATGCCATCAAAGTCGTTCGCCACCTGCGAGAACGTGGCGCCGGTGTTAACGGCCGGGCTGCCTGACTGGAGGTGATAGTCGGTGCTGCTCGCGAACCGGGGCGTCGTGTTCTCGACACTCCCGTTGAGGGAAAATGCGGCCCCAGTTGCCAGGGCTGTGGTCGAGAGATTGTTCTGGACGATGGCCCCGCTCCACGTCCCGCCATCGCTCGCGTCAAACCAAATGCCCGCCGTGTTCGGGTTCGAGAAGATGTTGTTCGCGATGACGAGCCCCGTGGTCTTTCCCGCGATGACGATTTGCCCTGGCTTCCAGGGGTTGGGCTTGTCAAAGGTGTTGTTGAGGACGTAAAAGCCGCTCATGCTCGCGCCCTGCCCAGAATAGCGATGCACGGCCCAGCCACGGGCGCAGTTCACGAAGACGTTATTCCGGATGATCGTGTTATCCCCGACGGCAGCGTAGATGCCATGATCGTGGTTCTGGTAGTTCGTGCTTGACGGGTTGCACCCGTTCTCCCCCGCCGCGTAGCGCCCGATGTTCTGAATCAGGTTGCGCTCGACCGTCACGTTGGTCGCATACACATCCACGCCTGAGCGCCCGCCCGTGTCATCCGTGCACTCGCGCCCGATGTCGTGGATAAAGTTCTGCGCGATCACGACGTCGTGGTTGGCGGCGTTCGTCTCGCTGCCGTTGTACGCCTCGATCCCCGAGCGGTCCGATCCCCGCACTTCGAAGCCTTGGAACCGAATGAAGTTTCCCCGGATTGACACACCACTGCTTGAGGCGTTGCGCTGGCCGTCGATCACGGCGCCCCACTTGTGAGCAGCCGTGAAGGTGATCCATGCACTACTGGTGCCGCTGCGGGTGATCAGCACCACGGTTGAGCCACCGGTGTAGACACCGTCGCTCACGAGCACGCCATCGCCCGGGTTGACCACGTTGGCCGCTTGCTGGAGGGTGCGGAATGGCAAGGCGCTCGTGCCCGGGTTGGCGTCGCTGCCCGTGGTCGCCACGTAGTAGCACGTGCCTGACCCCGTGGCCCCGCAGCCCGAGGCGGGCTGGGACGTGGTGACCGTGATGGCCGCCGTCCCGCTCTTGCCCTCGCTCGTCGCGGTGATCGTCGCCGAGCCGGATCCGGTAGCGGTGACGAGGCCGCTGCCATCCACGCTCGCCACCGACTTGTTGGAGCTGCCCCACGTGACCGTTCGCCCGGTGAGGGTGTTGCCGCTCGCGTCCTTCGGTGTCGCCGTGAGCTGCACCGTCTGGCTTACCTGGAGCGTGGCCGATGACGGGGTCACGCTCACCAAGGCCACGGCGACAGTGGTTACGGTAATGGCCGCGGTCCCCTTGACGTTCTCGCTGGTCGCGGTGATCGTCGCCGAGCCGGCTCCGACACCGGTGACGAGACCGCCCGTGCTCACGGAGGCCACGGACGTGTTCGAGCTGGTCCACGTGACCAACCGCCCGGTCAGGGTGTAGCCGTTCGCGTCCTGCGGTGACGCCGTGAGCTGCACGGCTTGCCCCGTCGCCACGTTCGCCGACGCAGGACTGACCGCCACCGTGACCACCGGGTCAGGGATCACTGTGATGGCGGATGTCGCGCTTTGCCCGCCGGCCGACGCCGTGATCGTCGCCGAGCCGGCCGCGACGCCCGTGACGAGCCCGCTGCCGTCCACCGTGGCGATAGCGGTGTTGCTGCTCAACCAGGTCACCGTCACCGACACCGGATTGCCTGCGCTGTCCTTCGGCGTGGCGGTGAGCGGTGTATTGAGCCCCATCGGCACCGTGTCCGCCGCCGGGGTCACGACGATCGACACGACCGTCGCCGGGCAGAGGACGGTCACGCTCGCCCTGCCGCTCACGTTGCCCGGCTGTGCCGTGGCCGTGACCGTGGACCCGCCGCACTGCGTGTTCTTGTACTGGCCGTAATGCCGCCCGCGCTGCGTGCCTTTGTCGGTGAGGCTGCCGCCGGTCGTGCTCCAGGTCACGGTTATGGGAGCGGTGTCGCCGGTCGCCGTGTAGCCGACCGCCACGAAGTCCTGGAGTTCGCCCTGCAGCACGGTGACGGCCTGGGGAGAGACCACGACCTGAGTGACCGTAGGGGTGGGTTCCGAGGTGGCGCTGGGGAGCTCGCACCCCACGATCGCCATAGCGGCCGACACCGCCGCCACGGCGCTCCGCGGCCGGAACTTCAGTCGGGCGAGGCGCTGGGACAGCTTGTGTAAGAAGGTCATGGCTTCTCCTGCGTCATGGAGTGAAGAACTCGGTCATGTCCGGCGCGCCGCTCGCGGCACCGGGGAATACGGTCACGCCCAACGCCTTCAGCGTCAGCCGCAGCGTGCTCTGGTGCTGGTACTTCGTCGTCGACTGATAGCCCCGTTTCGCCTTCGGGCTCACCACCACCCACGCCACCTTCCCACCACCGTTCGCGTTGTCGCTTCCCGCCTCGTCGAACGTGATGATGAGCAGCCCATCCTGCTGGAACGTCGCGCTGCTGAGCAGTGGGCCGATATTGTTGCTGAGCCACCGGTCCGCCGTGCCCAACGAGCAGTCGTGCGCGTCGTTGCAGAGGTTGGGCACGATGTTGGAAAAGCTGGGCAGGGTCCCGTTCCTCAGGTCCGTGGCGAACTGCGTGAACGGCACCAGGTTCTTCACCTGCGTGGCGTTGTTGACCACATCGGAGAGCAGGGCGAAGACGTTGTGCTTGCGGGCGTAGTTGCCCTGGTCGCCGCCCGTGTACCCCACCGACGGCAGGTCTTCGGCGTACGACTTCCACGTCTTCCCGGCCTTGAGCAGCTCGCGCACGACGTTGTCCACCGTCTGGATGGTCGAGGAGTTGTCATCGTTCGTGAGAATCTGACCGGTCGCCAACTCGAAGTAGTTCCCAATTGACGGATGCGTGTTGGCGTAGTACTGCGTCGCGAGCCCGTACTGTTGCGCCAGGCTGTTGAGGTACGGCATCGACGAGCTGCCGATCGCATCCGCGTAGTCGGTGTTCTCCTCCGTGACGATGAACACGTGGCCGAACGTCGCGCCTCCGGAGGAGGCCGTGACGGTGATCGTCGCCGAGCCGCTCTTGCCCTCGCTCGTCGCCGTGATCGTCGCCGTGCCGGCGGCCACGCCCGTCACCAGACCGCTCGTATTCACCGAGGCGATCGAGGTGTTGCTGCTCGACCAGCTCACCGCCCGGCCCGTCAGGATGTTGCCGCCCGCGTCCTTCAGCGTCGCCGTGGCCTGGTCCGTCGCTCCCACGAGCACGCTGGCCGACGCCAGGCTCACCGTCACCGACGCCACAGGCGCCAGCGTGACCGTGATGGTCGCCGAGCCGCTCTGCCCCCCGCTCGTCGCCGTGATCGTCGCCGTACCCGCCGCTACGCCCGTCACCAGGCCGCTCGTGCTCACCGAGGCGATCGAGGTGTTGCTGCTCGACCAGCTCACCGTCCGGCCCGTCAGGATGTTGCCGGCCGCGTCCTTCAGCGTCGCCGTGGCCTGGTCCGTCCCCCGTACCACCACGCTCGGCGACGCGAGACTCACCGTCACCGACGCCACGGGCACCGGCGTGACCGTGATGGTCGCCGAGCCGCTCTTGCCCTCGCTCGTCGCCGTGATCGTCGCCGACCCGGCCGTCACCCCCGTCACCAGACCGCTCGTGTTCACGGAGGCGATCGAGGAGTTGCTGCTCGACCAGCTCACCGTCCGGCCCGTCAGGATGTTGCCGGCCGCGTCCTTGAGCGTCGCCGTGCCCTGGTCCGTTCCTCCCATCACTACGCTGGACGACGCGAGGCTCACCGTCACCGATGACACCGGCGCCAGGACCACCACCCGGCCCGTCATGGAGGTGCCGTGCACCACACAGTCGTAGGTGTAGGTGCCGGCCGTATTGAACGTGAACGAGTACTGGCTGCCGACGCCGGTCAGCGTCGCGCTGCTCGTGAAGCTCGGCGACCCGGTCGACTGGATGCCGTGCGAGAGCGCTCCCACCCAGTTCCACGTGACCGTGCCACCCACCGGGATGGTGTCCACGGCCGGGTTCTGCGTGCCGTTGTGGTCGCTCTTGAAGAAGATGTCGCCCACGGACACCGTCGCTGCCGCCACAACAGGCGCGGTTACGGTGATCGCGGCCGTCCCGCTCTTGCCCTCGCTCGTCGCCGTGATCGTCGCCGAGCCGGACGCCACCCCCGTTACCAGGCCGCTGCCGTCCACCGTCGCGGACGCGCTGGAGCTGGTCCATGCGACCACTCGACCGGTGAGGACGTTGTTGTTCGCGTCCTTGAGCGTCACGCTGAGCTGGAGCTTCTGCCCGACCTGCACGCTGCCCGACGCGGGACTCACCGTCACCGATGCCACAGGCGGCGGCGCCGCTGCCGTCACCGTGACGGCCGACGTCCCGCTCTGACCCTCGCTCGTCGCCGTGATCGTCGCCGAGCCCGCGGCCACTCCCGTCACCACCCCGCTCGGGCTCACGGTCGCCGCAGAGCTGTTGCTGGACCAGGTGATGGTGCGCCCGGTCAGGACGTTGCCGGCCGCGTCCTTCAAGGTCGCGGTCAGCGGCAGTGTCAGCCCCACGACGACGGTGCCCGAGGTTGGGCTCACCGTCACCGTTGCCACGGGCACCGGCGCAGCCGTCGTCACCGTGATGCTCGAGGTGCCGCTCTGCCCCCCGCTCGTCGCCGTGATCGTCGCCGACCCGGCGGCCACCCCGCTGACGAGCCCATTGGCGTCCACGGTGGCGGCTGCGGTATTGCTACTCGACCAGGTCACCGCGAAGCCCGCCAGCGGATTGCCGGCGGTGTCGTGCGGCGTCGCGGTGAGCTGTACCGTCTGCCCCGCGGGTACGCTCGCCGTCGGCGGAGTCACGGTGACCGACCCGACCACCGGGCAGGTGACGGTCACGCTCGCCTCGCCCGTCACGTTGCCCGGATGAGCCGTGGCCGTGACCGTGGACGTGCCGCACTGCGCGTTCCTGTACTGGCCGTAATGCCGCCCCCCCTTCGTGCCTTTGTCGCTGAGGCTCCCCCGGCTCGCGCTCCAGGTGACATCCACCTGAGCGGTGTCGCCGGTCGGCGTGAAGCCGACCGCCACGAAGTCCTGGGTTTGGTCTGGTTGCAGCGTGACGACTTGGGGAGAGACGACCAGCCGACTGACCGTCGGCGTGACGAAGTGCGAGATGGGCTGCTCGCAGCCCACGATCGCCGCGGCGGCCGACACCACCGCCACGGCGGCCAGCGTCCCCGCTTTGAGCCGGGCGAGGCGACGTGCCAACTTGTGCAGGAAGGTCATGGCGTTTGCTCGCTCATGAGGTGAAGAACTGGTCCACCTCCGGTGGCCCCGCGCATCACGTTCCGGGTCGCGGGCGTGCCGACGACGGCCTTGAGGGCCTGAGCTTCGCTGTGCTGCCGCGTGACGGTCTTGGGAGAGACGACCAGCTGGTTTGCTGGATGGGCGATGGGTCTCTTGGGTCTGCTCGCGTCCTCACGCCCCGCGAGTGTCGCGGGGGTGGGGGTGGGCGTGCCGGCTTTCATTCGGGCGAGCCGCTGAGACAGCTTGTGCAAGAACGTCATGGCAAGCGCCCTCTCCAGGTTCCGAAACGAAACGGGCCACCAACCTTCGACCCGTGTCGAAGCGCTGGCGGCCCGGCGGACATGGCTCTAGGAGCCGTAGTCCCGTGGCTCTGCGTCACCGCCTTTCGGCGGGTTTGCTCTGAGCAGCGATCACTCTCTAGCCGTTGTCTGAAGCAGGCACATTGGCGAGGGCCCGCTCCTGTGGCGCCCATGCTACAAGTGGCGGGATATGCTCCGCCGTGACCACCCTCACCAGGTCCTCGGTCGCTCGGTCAGGCATCAGCTACGCCCCATGTCGTTCACGGGCTGATCTCCACGACAATGCCCTGCTGGCGCAATTTCCCGAGCAGCCGCGCCTCGACGCGCGCCGTGACTTCGACGATGCCGTCGACTTGCGCCTCGCTCATGACCTCCGAATCGCGGTGCAACGCCGCGATCAGCTTGCCATCGGCGACCGGCACGTGGATGCGCGCGACCGGGCGGAGCGCCTGGGCCGACGTACGCAGCACCCGGCGCAGCCCTTCCACGCCATCCGAATGCGGAGTACGGAACCCGGAGCGCGGAACGGACGAGGTAAGCAGAGCGTGCG
>DATDFP010000107.1:0-2849 GCA_036522535.1 Gemmatimonadales bacterium | reverse complement strand
CTCCGCCACCGCCACCGCCTCCGCCACCGCCACCGCCGCCTCCGCCGTCGGGCCTGCACGTGGCCGGCAACCAGCTCCTCGACGCCGGCAACAACGTCGTCCACCTGCGCGGGGTCAACTACTCGGGCACGGAGTTCGCCTGCATCCAGGGCTGGGGATTCTTCGACGGCCCCAGCGACGATGCGATGATCAACGCCCTCGCGACCTGGCACGTGAACGTCGTCCACATGGGCCTCAACGAGGACTGCATCCTCGGGATCAACGGCGTCAACCCCGCCTACGCGGGCGCGAACTACATGAACGCGATCACGGGCTTCGTGAACCGCCTGCACGCGCACGGCATGTACGCGGAGCTCAGCCTGATGTGGGCGGCGCCGGGTAGCCAGCAGGCGCTCGACCACCCCCCGATCCTTGACGCCGACCACGCGCCGGCCGCGCTGCAGGCGATGGGGAACGCCTTCAAGAACGATCCGATGACGTTCTTCGGGCTGCAGTCGGAGCCGCACAACATCAGCTGGGCGTGCTGGAAGAACGGCGGCTCGTCCTGCTCGGTCGGCTACACGGCCCTCGGGATGCAGGGTGCGCTGAACGCGCTGCGCTCGACCGGCGCCAACAACCCGGCGACCGCTTCCGGGATCGACTACGCGAACAACCTGTCCCAGTGGCTCACGTACCGCCCCACCGACCCCGCGGGACAGCTGATGGCCG
Organism: Gemmatimonadales bacterium; assembly: GCA_036522535.1. Classification (GTDB taxonomy): domain Bacteria; phylum Gemmatimonadota; class Gemmatimonadetes; order Gemmatimonadales; family GWC2-71-9; genus AG12. The sequence goes on along the minus strand of DATDFP010000107.1, from coordinate 2,141 downwards.
AGACACACGTCTACGGCGGGAACACCTGCTACACGCCGACCTGCCTCGACTCGCAGGACGGCTCGGTCGTCCAGAGCGTGCCCGTCGTCTTCGGTGAGTACGGCGAGACGTACGACGCCTCCAGCTGCGGCACGAGCAACACCGCCGCGATGGTCAACTGGGCCGACCAGCACGGAGTCGGCCTCGAAGCCTGGACGTGGGACACCTGGGGCAACTGCCTCTCGCTGATCAGCGACTTCAACGGAACCCCTGCAAATGCCTACGGAACGTGGGTCAAGACGCACTATCTGGCCGGGCCCTAGGACATACTCCGCGGTCGGACCGGTGGCCGCGGCGAAGACACCAATCCTGTTCGCCCTGCTCGCCCTCGTGCTCGCCGGCTCGCTGCCGGCGGGAGCGGGGGCGCGCTTGCAGCGCCACCAAAAGCCGAAGAACCTGAAGGCGCCGCGGATCAGCGGAACGAAGATCGTCGGCAACTCGCTCCACGCCACGCGCGGGCGCTGGGCCCGACACCCGGCGCGCTATCGGTTCTCGTGGCAGCGCTGCAACGTGCTCGGCCGCCACTGCCACGCGGTCAAAGGCGCGCGGAAGCGCGTGTACAAGCTGGCGCCCGGCGACGCAGGCAAGCGGATGCGCGCCGTCGTCACAGCGTCGAACCGCAACGGCTCGGCCTCGGCCCGGTCGGCCGCGACAAAGGTCGTCGCCGGGACCGGCGGCGGCCCGCCGCCACCGCCTCCACCACCACCGCCGCCCCCGCCGCCTCCGCCGGGCGGGTCACCGGGTCTGCACGTCTCGGGGAACCATCTGCTCGACGCGAGCAACAACGTCGTCCACCTGCACGGGGTCAACTACTCGGGCACCGAGTTCGCCTGCATCCAGGGTTGGGGCCTCTTCGACGGGCCGAGCGACGACGCGATGGTCGCGGCGCTCACGACCTGGCACATCAACGTGGTTCACATCGGCCTCAACGAGGACTGCGTGCTCGGCATCAACGGCGTGAACAGCCAGTACGCAGGCGCCACCTACCTGGGCGCCATGGTCGCGTTCGTGAACCGCCTGCACGCACACGGCATCTACGCCGAGGTCAGCCTGATGTGGGCCGCTCCGGGCGGCCAGGAGGCGCAGGACCACCCGCCGATCCTCGATGCCGACCACGCAGGGGCGGCCTGGACCGCGATCGCGAACGCCTTCAAGGGCGATCACGGCACGTTCTTCGGGCTCCAATCCGAGCCGCACGACATCAGCTGGGCGTGCTGGCGCAACGGCGGCTCGTCCTGCTCGGTGGGCTACACGGCCCTGGGGATGCAGGGAGCGCTCGACGCGATCCGCGCGACCGGCGCCACGAACCCCGCGACGGCCTCCGGGATCGACTGGGCGAACAACCTCCAGCAGTGGCTGGCGTACCGGCCCGCGGATCCCGCCGGCCAGCTGATGGCCGAGCAGCACGTCTACGGCGGGAACACCTGCTACACCCCGAGCTGCCTCGACTCGTACACCGGGCCGGTCGCCCAGAACGTCCCGGTCGTCTTCGGCGAGTACGGGGAGACCTATGACGCCTCGAGCTGCGCCACGACCAACACAGCGGCAATGCTCAACTGGGCAGACGCGCACGGGGTCGGCTACGAGGCGTGGACCTGGGACACCTGGGGCAACTGCCTCTCGCTGATCGGCGACTTCGACGGGACTCCCGCGAACGCGTACGGGACGTTCGTTAGGTCGCACTATCTGGCCGGGGGATAGGCGATACTCCCGCCCGTGAGATCTGCGGCCCCCGGCGTTCTCACTGCCGTCATCCTCGCGCTCGCTCCCACAGCGGCCTCCGCCGCGCACCAGGCGAGCCATCCGCGGAACGTCCGCCTTCCGAGGATCACGGGCTCGAGGTTTGCCGGCCGGACGCTCACTGCGACCCGCGGCATCTGGCGCGGCAAGCCGAGGCGCTACCGCTACACGTGGCAGCGCTGCAACCGGCGCGGGAGGTGTGGTGGCGTCCGCGGCGCGCACCGGCGCACCTACCGGCTGGTCATGAAGGACGTGGGCTCGAGGATGCGCGTCGTCGTGACCGCCTCGAACGCGCGCGGCTCGGCCTCGGCGGCTTCGGCGCCGACGGGGACGATCAAGGCGCCGCCCGGATTGCCGCCTCC
>DATDFP010000106.1:0-2802 GCA_036522535.1 Gemmatimonadales bacterium | reverse complement strand
TTTGCAAATTCCGCCGCCCCCACTGCGAATTGGTCGTTCCCCGAGACCAGAGCGAGCCACCGCCCGTCGGGCGACCAGGTCAGGGAGTGCGGGTCGGATACCAGCGCGACGAAACGAGAGGGACCGCCATCCGCAGGCGTGACGTAGATGGACTCGGGCCGTTCCCCCCCGCGGCGGGAGCGCCTGGATGACCGCACATACGCGACCTCCCGGCCGTCCTGAGACCACGCGGCGCAACAGGCTCCGTGGGCCATCATCCGTGGCGTCCCACCGAGTGCGGGCATGACCAAGAGGTCGGCGTCCGTCTCATACAGGATTCGCGTGCCGTCGGGGGACCACAACGGGCGCCGCTGGGCTGGGCCTGAGTCGGCGATGAGCGCGACGGGCCGCCCTCCCGGCTGACGCAAGTAAATGCGGGTGGTGGACAAGGGCCCCGCGGCATACGCCACCAACTTCCCGTCAGGCGAGATCGCCGGCTCGATCTCGAGCCCTGGCTCGAAGGTGATCTCCGTGACCTTCCCGAGCGTCAGCAGCTCGGGCTTGGGACGAGCGACGACTACAGTGCCGACCACGACGAGCACCAAAGCGGCCGCTCCGATCCCTCGCTTGAGCCAGCGGGGCGCGCCCCGGACCGCGGCAAAGGGCTGGGTGCCCGTGGGGGTGGTCCCGCCGCTCGGCGTCACCAGAGGCTCGAGCTGCGCGAGCAACTCCTCGGCCGTCTGCCAGCGATCCGCCGGCCGCTTGGCGAGGCATCGCATGACCACTTGGGTCAGCGCTGGTGACAATCCTGGGCGGTGCTGCTCCACCGGTTCCGGTGCTTGCGTGACGTGCGCCGCGAGCACCTCCCGCGGCGTAAGCCCTGTGAATGGCGGCCGACCGGTCAACAGCTCATAGCCCAGCGCCCCGACCGCGTAGATGTCCACGCGGTGGTCGAGTTGGGGATCCGCCGCCGCCTGCTCCGGCGCCATGTAGGCCGGCGTCCCGAGCGTCACGCCCGCCGTGGTAAGCTGCTCGCGCCCCGTTGCGTCGCTCACGGCCTTGGCGACGCCGAAGTCCGTTATCACGACGTGGCGCCCCGAGAGCAGGATATTGTCCGGCTTGATGTCCCGGTGCACGACGCCATGCGCGTGGGCGTGTGCCAGCGCGTCCACGACCTCCTCGAGGATCCGCACGGCGTCGGGCACAGGCAGTTCCCCGGAATGCGCCAGGCGCTCCCGCAGGGACTCCCCCTCGACGAACGGCATCACGTAATAGAAGAACCCGTCGGCTTCGCCCGAGTCGAACAGCGGGAGGATGTGGGGGTGGTGAAGCCGTGCCGCGACCTCGATTTCGCGGAAGAACCGGTCGACGCCAAGGGTGGCGGCGATCTCGGGACGCAGGACTTTCACCGCGACCGTGCGGTGGTGTTTCAGGTCTTGGGCACGGAAAACCGTCCCCATCCCGCCGCTGCCGAGCTCGCGCTCGATCGTATAGCGCCCAGCGAAGGCAGCTTGCAAGCGGGCGAGTAGGTCGACCACGGAGTCCGAGGGTGTCGGTCGGCTCCATCATAGGAGCTTGGACCGGGCCCGGCCAGAGGATGGGCGTCACCGCGACCGAACTGCGACACGACGGCCCTTTGCGAGGTCGTTGCGCCGTCAAGGTCGCTCGGCGCTCAGCCGTTTGGCGCCTCAACCCTCCTCGCTGGACTGGTGATGGGCGGAAGGCGCCGCGCCACCTCCAGGAGCTTGGAGACGAGTGGCGATGCCGCGTCGCGCGGCCACAGCAAGGCCAGCCAGCCGGGGATGGCGCGCTCGAGAAACGGCCGATACACGATCGTCCTCGAGGCACGGTAGGGGGCGGCGCTGGTTTCGCCCGCGAGCGCCCACGTGTCACCCGTCGCGAGGTGCACGTTGGCCGACTCCATCGATACCGGCTGCACTCGAGCCGGGACCAGGCCCCGCTCCCGCAGCGCGTGGTGAATCGCACGATACATCAGAGGCCAATGCTGGCCGGCCAGGTGCAGGAAGGTCAGGTCGCGCAGCTCGCTCAGGTGCACGGCCCGCTTCGCGGCGAGCGGGTGACTGGCGGGGAGCAGTACGCCCCCGGCCTCGAACGATACGAGACGATGCCCGTCGAATCCCTTCACGGGCCACGACGTCACGAACAACGCCGCGACGTCGACCCGTCGCTCCTGCAAGGCGGCATACGTCTCTGCTTCGTCCAGGTTACTCACTCTAAGCTCGACCGCCGGATGCGCCGCCCGAAACGCCGCCACGAGGTCCGCGACCACGGGCGCCCAGACGACCAGCTCCCCTTGAGCGAGGTGCAGTGACGATTCCCGCCGCTCGTCCGCCTGGCGGGCGTTCACGCCTGCGCGCTCGGCGTGCTCCAGCGCGGCCCGCGCGTCGGTGAGGAACACGTCTCCGGCGGCCGTGAGCCGGGTTCCCCGCGGCAATCGCTCCAACAGCTTGACGCCCACTTCCCGCTCGAGGTCGCGGATCTGCTTCGAGAGCGCGGGTTGTGCCACGCGCAACCGGCTCGCCGCCCGGAGAAAGCTGCCCTCCCTGGCGACCGCGACGAAGTATCTCAGGTGGCGCAATTCCATGGGCTTTTCAGAACGCTTGGTTCGATATGGCCGTTCCGGGTCGCCGCGGAGCCGCTACCGCAAGCCCCCGGAGGGCGCTGTCCACGAACCGCCGGATCAGGGCCAGCGGCATGCCCGAGCGGGCGAGCAAGAAGGCCCCGGCGGCGGCGCCGAGGAGGTGGTCCGCGTAGGCCGGCACCGCGAGGTCGCGCGCGAGCACTCCGTCGCGGCTCGCGTTC
>DATDFP010000105.1:0-3827 GCA_036522535.1 Gemmatimonadales bacterium | reverse complement strand
CCAAAGACGTTCGCGCGGGTCAGGACCAGCACCGCCCCCGTGTTGACCACGCCGAAGACGATGAGCGCGTAGCGGACGCTGCGATCGAGGTCCTCCGCAAACCGGCGCTCCAGGCCCAGGATCTCCCACTGATTGCGAATTCGCTCGCGAATGGAGAGTGGTTCGAGCGCCTCCGCGAGCCGCCGAGCCCGACGCGTCTGCACCTTGAGCTCCGCGCGCTGCGCCTTGCGCTGCGCTTTGAGCTCCGCCTTGAGCTCCGCCTTGCGCTGCGCGACGAGCCCGCGCCCGTCCTCTCCGGTCATCGCTCTGGCCATCGCCCCCCTCCGCCTCCGCATCTGCCGCGTCGTCCGACCTGTGCCACGCTGGGCAACTCCTGCTGCGATAGGACCATACGGGCTCGCGTGAACTGCCCGTTATTCCACGGGAGAGGAATCTTTTTGTATCGACGGGGAGAGAGAGACGACTACCCCGAAAGGAGTAGGCCGGGGCGCTCCGTCGAGCCCGATCAAGCCCCGGCTCTAGCGGCGCGCGGGGGGAGGGTGCAGTCTTTCACCCGTGATATCGCCCGTTTCGGCACCCGAGCATCAAGGGGCTGAGGGGATCGAGCGCGCATCCTCCCGCATCGCGGCCGCGCTGCTCGACTCCTTGCTGGGCATGCTGCGTTTGGACTTTGCCTATGTCCGGCTGGTCGATGCGAACGGCAGCTCGCCAATCGAGGCCGCGCGCATCGCGGATGGGCTGAATCAATCCGCTCGGCCACGAGACCTTGGCCTCGCCCTCGATCGCTGGCTGGACCTCGATGCGCCCGCCTCCCGCGTGGTCGTGTCCAATCCGGTCGGAGAAGGTGACGTGTCCATCGCGCCCGTCCAGTTGGGGATTCAACATGAAGTCGGGGTGCTGGTGGCGGGCTCTCGTCGGGTCGATTTCCCTACGGAGATCGAAGCCGTACTCCTGCGGATGGCGGCGAAGGAGGCGGCCATGGGCCTCCAGGAGGCTCGACGCCTCGGCGAGCAACGGCGGGAGGCGGAGCAGCTCGAGCGGCGCGTTGCGGAGCGGACCAGACAATTGACTGCCGTCAACAAGGCCCTCTGGAAGGAAGTGCAGGAGCGCAAGCGCGTCGAGCAACGGCTGTCCACGGAGCATGCCGTCACGCGGGCCCTGGCTGAGTCGCGGACCCTGACCGAGGCGATGCCCCATGTGCTCCAGGCCATCGCCGAAGGCATGGACTGGGCGTGGGGCGCGTTCTGGATCGTCGATCGCGAGGCGGACGTACTGCGTTGCCAGGGCATCTGGCATGAGCCGGACGTGCTTGGCACGGAGTTCGACGAGACGTGTCGTGAAACAACCTTCACGCGCGGACGCAGCGTGCTCGGGCAGGTCTGGCAGAGCGGCGAAGCATGCTGGATCGCGGATGCGACGGAACACCCGAGTTTCCTACGAGCGGCGTTCGCGTCCAGGGCGGGACTCCGTGCCGGGACGGCATTTCCCATTCTGCTTGGCGGCGAAACCCTCGGTGTCGTGGAGCTCTTTTCCCGCCGCGTACGGGCCCTGGACCAGGAACAACTTGCCGCGATGTGCTCGATCGGGAGCCAGATCGGTCAGGTCATCGAGCGGAAGCGGGCCGAAGAGACCACGGTCTTCGAGCGCACACGCCTGGCGAGCGAGCTGCACGACACCCTCATGCAAGGGTTCACCGGCGTCACGCTCCAGCTCCAAGCGGTCTTACAGCGCTCGCTCGCAGAGGGCCGCGAGGATGCGCCCGCCCTCGCTCAAGCCCTGTCCCTCGCCGATGCCACGCTCCATGAGGCGCGCCAGATGGTGTGGGACATGCGTTCCCCGGAGCTTAGGGAGCGTGCTTTCCCGGATGCGCTCGAACACTCAGTGCGGCGCGTCGTGGACGCGGCCCGGACCGACCTCCGCTTCGTCGTCAGCGGCGACAGCCAGCGGCTCGCGCCCGCGATCGAGACGGCGGTTCTCCGGATCGCCCGTGAGGCCGTGACGAACGCGGTGAAACATGCGGATCCACGCGTAGTGGTGATCGACCTGGTCTACGAACCGGCGGTGGTGCGCTTGTCGGTGCGTGACGACGGCACCGGCCTGAAAGGGCCGGAGGCCCAGGCGGCAGCCGACAGCGGACACTGGGGTATCGTCGGCATGCGCGAGCGGGCCCAGAGGGTAGGCGGGACGCTCGAGATCTCCAGCGCGCCCGGACGCGGTACGACCGTTTCCCTCTCCATCCCGGCCGAGACCAGCGGCCACACGCGCGCGGCGGCGCCGTAGCCAGAGGCGCAATGATCCGGCCCTAGCCGGCATCATGTTGCGAGTCGTTAAGAGGCCCATGGCAGGACGCAGCCCTTCCGGCTGCTCGTGACCGCCAGCTCCAGCCCGCGCATGACGTTGAGCGCCTGTTCGGGCGTGACCGCCAGTTGCGCCTTCCCGAGGATGGCGTCGCGAATATTCTCGTAGTAGTGCGCGAAGCTCGAAGGGATGGTCGGAATCGTCCGGGTTCCCTCGGGTGTGGTCAGCTTGCCGTACCTGTCGGGTGGCTCTGCATCCCAGCCCGGCTCGCCGGGCGTGCGGCCGGATTTCAGAGCCGCTTCCTGCGGGTCGGGTCCATACTTGATGAAGGAGCCGTGGGTGCCGTGAACGGCAAAGGCCGGCCCCGGTGAGGCAGCCAGCATCGACGCCCGCAAGAGCGCCCGCAGGCGCGGGTAGTGAAGTGTGACATCGAACGCGTCGTCCGTGGCGGCGCCGTCGCGCTCGCTGCGGATGTCGGCGGAGATCGCGTCGGGAATCCCGAACAGGACCAGCGCCTGATCGAGCGCGTGGGAACCCAGGTCGAACCAAATACCGGAGCCGGGCTGCGGCTGTTCGCGCCACGCGCCCGGCTTCAGCTCGGGACGGAAGCGGTCGAAGTGGGATTCGTAGATCGTCACCCGGCCGAGAGCGCCTTCCGACAGCAGTTTTCGCACTGTCACGAAGTCTCCCACGTAGCGGCGGTTCTGGTAGGCCGATAGCACGCGCCGCTTCTCAGCCCCGAGTTGGACGAGCTCCTCGGCTTCCGCAACCGTCGTAGTGAACGGCTTGTCGACGACGACGTGGCGTCCGGCCAGCAGGCATTGCTTCGCGATCGGATGATGGGACGTATTGGGTGTGGCGATGACGACCAGGTCGATGGACCGGGTGAGCAGCTCGTCGACGCTGCGGAGGAATTCGACATCTCTGTAGCACGGGTCCGGCGCGCCCCCCGCGCCCGCCCCGCTGCGCTGGACGATGGCGGTGAGGCGGAGACCTTCCACCGCGCGAATGACGGGCGCGTGGAATACCTTGCCCGCAAGGCCGAACCCGACCAGGCCGACGGTGAGCATGAGAGGTGATTGTACACGGGGAGCGGAGGTTCGCTATGGTGGTCCTCACCCCCTGGCCCCCTCTCCCCTTCGCTGCGCTCAGGGCAGGCTCTTCGGGAGAGGGGGAACTCGGGGCGTGACTCGTGTTCGTACCGGTCACTAGATCCACGGCATGATCCAGGAACTGTGCCAACACTGACAGTCCTTCTTTCACACCGTTGGTCGATCCCGGCAGGTTGATGATCAGCGTTTTCCCGCGCGTCCCCGCCCTGCCGCGCGACAGCCAGGCGCGGGGAAATCCGGGCCCCGACGCGGCGCGGATGGCTTCCGCGATCCCCTGGGCTTCGCGCTCGAGGATCGCGGCGGTCGCTTCGGGCGTGACGTCGCGCTCGGTGAGGCCGGTGCCGCCCGTCGTCAGCACGACGTCGACCTCGCCAGAATCCGCCCAGCGCGCGAGCTTGCCCGCGATGCGGTCGGTCT
>DATDFP010000104.1:0-11221 GCA_036522535.1 Gemmatimonadales bacterium | reverse complement strand
CAGGGCCTCCCCACCGTGAGCGGGCTCGTCCTGCTCTCCGACGCTTCGAACGGCGCGTTGCGGGCGGTACTCGACGCCGGCGCGGTGACGGCCCTGCGCACCGGGGCTGCGGCGGTCCTTGCGGCCGAGACGCTCGGCCGCTCGGACGCGGAGACGGCAGCCGTGGTCGGCGCGGGCGTCAACGGGCGCGCGGCCGCCCGAACGTTCCTCGCTCGCGGCCGCGACGTTGCGCTCTGGGACGTCGACGAAGGACGCGCGCGGGGCGCCGCACTTGGGATGGGCGCTGCGGTTGCTGCATCGCGCGAGGAGGCTCTCGGCGCCGACCTCCTCGTGACGATGACTCCCGGCCACGAGGTGCTGCTCTCCCTCGGTTCGTTGCGCGACGGCCAGCACGTGAGCCTCATGGGGGCCGACGGGCCGGGCAAGGCCGAGATTGCAGTCGAGGAGCTCGTCCGGGCGCACGTCTTTTGCGACGACTGGGGGCAGGCGAGCCACAACGGCGAGCTTGTTCATGCGGTCGAGGCAGGCGCGTTGGAGCGCGAGCAGGTGACCGAGCTGGGAGCGGTGCTCGCCGGCGAGGCGGAAGGCCGTCGCTCGGATGACGAGATCACGGCGTTCGACTCCACGGGACTCGCGATCCAGGACCTCGCGATTGCCCTCGCCGCCATGGAGCGCGCCGCCGAGCTCGACCTGCCGACGCTCGAGCTCTAATCGGAGAGCGCTGCGCGGAGCGCTTCCGCGACGCGCTTTCGCTCAGCGTCACCGCCGGACGGAGGCTGCCAGGGCGGCACGCCCCAGACGCAGCCCGGCAAAACGGTGTCGTCCTCGTAGCGCGGGACGACGTGCAGGTGGAAGTGGAAGACGTCCTGTCCGGCCTTGCCGCCGGAGTTCTGGCGGAGATTCACGCCCACGGCGCCGAGCTCGTCGCGCATCGCGTGCGCGAGGCGATGCGCGAGCGTCATCGCCGCGCCGGCCTCGCTTGGCTCGACGCTCCAGATGTCCCGTCTATGGGCCCGGGGCACGATCAGCGTGTGACCCCACGTGGCCGGCGGCTCGCAGAGAAAAGCCACGAGACCGTCGTCGGCATACACGATCTCCTGCTCGACTTGCCCGGCCGCGATCTCGCAGAAGGGACAGCCTTCGGTCTCCACGGCGCGCAGGCTAGTCTGCGAGATCCCGAGAAGGAGGCGCAGGATGGAAGGACAGCTCGTCCATTTCGAGCTCCCGGCGGAGGACAACTCACGAGCGAAGTCGTTCTGGTCATCCCTCTTCGGCTGGAAGTTTCAGGAGTTCGAAGGCCCGACGGAGTACAGCATGCTCGATGGGAACGAGCCCGGCGGAGCGATCTACCCGTCGCAGTCGGGCGAGAAGGGGCCGGTGATCTATTTCGGTACCGGCGACATCGACAGGACGATCGCGCAGGTTCGGGAGCTCGGCGGCTCGGCGGAGGACAAGCAGCCCATTCCGACGATTGGCTGGTTCGCTCGCTGCACCGACACCGAGGGCAACGACTTCTCCCTCTTCCAGAGCGACGAGTCGGTTTCCCCGCCAGGCTAACGCCTCACCGCCCGATAGAGGCCGTCCGCCTCGGCGATGGCGCCCGCAAGCTCGAGCTCCGCGAGCGCCGTTGCGACAGCGGCGGCGTCCAGTCCGGTCGCGCGCCCGAGCTCGTCGGCCGCGGCGGGTTCGCGCCCCAGCGCTTCGAGCAGGGCTGCCGCGTGCTCCCCGAGGTCGAGCTTGTCGGCGCCCCTCGGCTCGAGCCCGAAAAGCTCGAGCACATCGGCTGAGGAGGTGAGCGGCGTGGCGCCCAATCGCAAGAGGGCGTTCGCACCTGCGGACAGCGTCGATGTGATCTCGCCCGGAACAGCCAGAACCTCGCGGCCGGCTTCGAGTGCGAAGTCGGCGGTGATCAGCGCCCCGCTCCGTTCGCGCGCCTCGACGATCACCGTTGCGTGACAAAGCCCCGCGATGATGCGGTTACGGGCCGGGAAGCGCCAGGGCGAGGGCTCGACGCCCGGGGCGTACTCGGAGACGACGAGGCCATTCGCGCAGATGCCCTTGGCGAGATGTGCATGGGCGGCCGGGTAGTCGCGGTCGATGCCGCAGCCGAGGACAGCGACCGTCGCACCGCCGGCTTCGAGGGCGCCACGGTGCGCCTCACCGTCGACGCCGCGGGCAAGACCGCTGGTGACCACGAGTCCGGCCGCAGCGAGCTCCCGGCCAAGCATCCGCGCAACCTGGCCTCCATATGACGAGCACATCCGGGCGCCCACGATCGCAACGGCCGGCTGAGACAGGAGCTCGACGCTTGCTGAGCCCCGTATGAAGAGCCCCGGCGGTGGATCGTGCAGCTCGAGTAACGGTCGGGGAAACGCAGGCTCTGATCGACCGACGAACCGGAAGCCCCTCGACTCGAAGGAGGCGCGGAAGGATTCGCCGTCGAAGCTCCGTCTGAAGCGTCCGAAGCGGACCTCCTTCGGCTCGCGGACGACATGCGTGCCCGTCTCGGCCGCAAAGGCGGCCAGGGCGAGATCGTTCACCGTGACCCCAGCTCCGTGGGCGAGCGAAACGACAGCGCCTCGGCCACATGCTCGGCGCCGACCTCAGTCGCTCCCGCCAGCAGCGCAGCGGTGCGAGCCACACGCGCGACCCGCGCCCTACCGCGCCCCGACAGCGGTAACCGCTCCACTGCACGAGTCAGCAGCTCGGACGCTTCCTTGGAGCGGCGCAAGGGCTCGCCGCGGGTACGTTCGCGCGCCGCCTCGACGCGTTGACGAACACGCTCGGATGGCTCACCGGGACGGGCGTCCAACTCACGCGCGCGCGCACGCGGAACCGCGACCAGCAGGTCGAAGCGGTCGAGCAGGGCCCGCGAGAGCTTGTCCCGGTAAGCCGCGAGTCGCACTGCTGAGCACGAGCACTCGGCCGCGGGGTCGCCACGGGCGCCACAGGGACAGAGGTTCATGGTCCCCACGAGCTGAAAGCGCGCCGGGAACACGATCCTGCCGCCGACCCGCGCGATCGAAATCGAACCGTCTTCCAACGGCTGCCGCAGCGCCTCGAGCGCGTTTCTCGGGAACTCGGCCAGCTCGTCCAGGAAGAGCACGCCCCGATGCGCGAGGCTCGCCTCACCGGGACGCGGCCCCGGGCCGCCACCGACGATCGCCGCGACCGAGGCCGTGTGATGCGGCGCGCGAAACGGCGGGATCGTGACCAGCGGCCGCCCGGGCGGCAAGAGCCCCGCCACCGAGTGGATTCGCGTGACCTCGAGCGCCTCGTCCGGCGGCAGCCGGGGGAGGATTCCGGGCAAGCGTCGCGCGAGCATCGTCTTGCCGGTTCCCGGAGGGCCGGCGAGAAGCAGATTGTGTCCGCCGGCAGCCGCGAGCTCGAGCGCACGCCGCGCACGTTCCTGCCCGCGCACGTCGGCGAGGTCGAGGACTTGGGGCTGCGCGCGTCCGTTCGAGGCGACCTCGACCGGCGGTGGGTCACGCTCCCCACGCAGGTACGCGACCGCCTCCGCGAGATGCCGAACCGGCACGGCCTCGATGCCCGCAAGTTGAGCCTCGGCGGCGCACTCCGCGGCGCAGAGGAGCTTCTTCAGCCCGCCCCGGCGAACGCCCTCCGCAGCGGCGAGGACTCCACCGACTGGACGCAGCCGCCCGTCGAGGCCGAGCTCACCAACCGCGGCGTGACCCGTGAGCCGCTCCGGTGGAACCTGGCGCGAGGCAGCGAGGATCGCCAGCGCGATTGGCAAGTCGAAGCCCGAGCCTTCCTTCCGGAGCTCCGCCGGAGCGAGATTGACCGTGATTCTCCGCACCGGCCAGTCGAGCGAGGCTGACGTGATTCCGCTCCGAACGCGTTCCTTGGCCTCCTGGCACGCGCGATCGGCGAGACCGACGATCGCAAAACCCGGAACCTGGCCCTGAAGGTGCGCCTCGACGTCGACGCGCCGCGCATCGAGGCCTACAACCGCATGGGTGATGGTGCGTGCGAGCACGTTGCCAGGCTAGACAGCAACGTGCTACGTGTCTGTCACGCAGCTGCGACGAATGTGTGACTTCTAGGCGCGCGCCACGAGAATGTCTTCGAAGAACTCGCCGGCACGCCGGCCGGTGCGACTTCCGGATCGAGATTTCCTCGGTCGGCGGGAGGACGACATGGACCGAGTCCCCCTTCAGCCACCGGCCGAGATCGTTCGCGAGCGTCTCGGCGGTGGGATACCGGTCCTCGGGCTTCTTCGCCAGGCACTTGACGATGACGTCGGACAGCCAGCGCGGGATGTTGGCGTTCACCTCGCTCGGTACGGGTATGGGATCGGCGAGGTGCTTGCCGACGATCTCTGCGCTCGAGTCGCCGTCGTAGGGCGGTGTCCCCGTCACCAGCTGGAAGAGCATGGCGCCCAACGCGTACAGGTCGCTGCGCCCGTCGAGATTGGCCTGGCCCAGGGCCTGCTCGGGGCTCATGTAGTGCACTGTCCCGACCGTGAAGCCGGTGCTCGTCTTGTGGCCTGCCGCCGCGGCCGGATCCAGGAGCTTCGCGATGCCGAAATCGACGAGCAGGACCCGTCCGGTCTTCGCCTCGAGCATCACGTTGTCCGGCTTGATGTCGCGATGGACCAGGCCCTGGGCATGCGCATGGGCCAGTGCCTCCAGGATCGGCTCGGCGACTCGCAGCGCCTCCTCCGCGGAGAACGACCCCCGCCCCCGCAGCGCGTCGGCGAGAGATTCGCCCTCCACGAACGGCATCACGTAATAGACGAGCCCCTCCCCAGCGCCGGCGAAGTGAATGGGAAGGACCGCGGGGTCCTGGAGCCGGGCGAGCGCCTTCGCCTCGCGGCGGAACCGGTCCAGCATCCCGGGCGTCCAGGCGATCTCGGGGTGTAGCACCTTGCAGGCGAGCCGACGGTCGAGGTCCCGGTCCCACAGCTCGTAGACCTCGGCGAACCCGCCGCGGCCCACGAGCCGTTTGACGTCGTACTTGGAGCCGAGCGCCCGAGCGAGCCGCTCCGAGACGGGTACCGCCTCCGTTGAATCCGGCGGCACAGGCGCCGCCCGCCCGTCCGTGATCACGGTCGGCGACGGGTTACCACACGCAGGGCAAAAGGCGGAGCCGGTGGGGATCGCGGCCCGACATGCGGGACACGGCAGTTCAGGAGGCACGGCACGAAACATTCGCTGTCCCGGCCCGCCGGGCAACAGGATGGCACATCGACGGGCCGCCATGTGTCGCGTAGGGGCGCAGCATGCTGCGCCCCTACACCGCTGCACATTAGCTTGTCCCGATGCTCCCGGTTCGCATCACCGTCGGCCTCGCCATCGTCTACGTCGTCCTCGTCGTCCTCGCGTGGCTGTTTCAGGAGCGGCTCGCCTTTCCTGCGCCACGCGCGCCCGTACCAGATCCGACGAGACTCGGGATCTCGAACGGCGAGCGGATCGAGGTGGTGACGCGGGACGGGACCAGGCTCGCGGGATGGTACCTTTCACCCAGGGCGGTGGAAGGCGGCGCAGGACGGCGGAAGGCGGAGGAGGATCGCGCGGCGCCCACCGCCCTCCACCGCCCTGCACCGCCCTCGCCCGCCCTCCTGTGGTTCTACGGCAACGGGGAGAACATCGCCTCGCTCGCTCCGATCCTGCGCGCCTTCCAGCCGCCCGGGGCGGCGTTGCTGGTGGTCGATTACCCCGGATATGGCGGGAGCGGGGGGCGCGCGACGGAAGCGAGCCTCTACGCCGCGGCAGATGCGGCGTACGACGCGCTCGCGGCGCGCGCCGAGGTCGATCGCGGACGGATCTACCTGTACGGGCGCTCGCTCGGGACCGCCGTAGCCGTCCACACGGCCGCGCACCACCCCGTGGCCGGGCTGATCCTCGAGTCACCGTTTACGAGCGCGGCCGACATGACCCGCCGGCACTACGCGCTCGTTCCCCGATTCGTCGTGCGCCTCTCGCTCGACAACCTTGCCACGATCAAGCAGGTGCGCTGCCCCATACTGCTGTTCCACGGCACTGCCGATCGGCTCGTCCCGCCTGCCATGGGTATGCGGGTGGCGGCCGCCGCGCCCGGACCGGTCGAGGTGGTGCTGATCCAGAATGCGGGACACAACGACACGTACGACGCCGGTGGAGATCAGTACCGCGAGAAGGTGTGGTCATTCGTCAAATGACAGCGACGGGGACGATGCGGTCCCGCTCAGCTTCGAAGCGTCGCTCGGCCTCGTCCAGGGCCTGGCGCACCGCCGCCTCGTCCGGGTCGGCAAACTTCGCGCTCGGCGCCACGCGACCCGTGAGCCTCCGCACGGCCACGAGCGCCCGGGTCACTTCACAGCGATCGACGTCGGGGTCGGTGTAGCCGGTGACGAGCAGCTCCTCGAACAGCGCCAGACCCGGCTCCTCGCCCAGCACATAGAGCGACTCCAGGATCTTGGGCCCGAGGAAGCGGCGCCACATCTGATCGCCGCGGATGCGGTGGAACAGCCGGACCAGCACGTCGGCATGGCCCGCGTAGTAGCGTGCGGCCTCCACCGCTACGGCGACGAAGGCGTGGTGCGCCCGCGGCGTGACGAGATAGCGTTCGAACACGGGCCACGCGCCCTCGGGATGCCGCTCGGCGAGGGTGAGGAACGCAAAGTAACGGCGCGCAAGTGGCGCCGCCGTGTCGGCGATGACCGTGCGCAGTCCCGCGACACCCCAACGGGCCCCCACCAGCGCCGCGGCGGTCGCGTGCTGCCAGCGCTCCAGTTCGGGGACCCGGAACGTCATGATGTGGGGATCGTCGCGGACCGATCGGCAGCGCTCCAACAGGGCCAGCAACAGCCGGTCCACGTGCGCGAGCGCGTGCTCGACCCCTGCAGTCTCGGCCCGGCGCGCGAGCGCCAACGCCTCCCAGGCGAGCCGGTCGAGAGCGAGCTCCTCCCACACGCGCTCGAACTGCCCTGGGGCGTCGGCGACAAGCAGTCGCTCCAGTGCAGCGGCGAGTTGACAGAGTTCCGTGACCGCGGTCACACTCAGAAGGTACGCCCGCCCGGACGGTTTGACTATGAGCCGGCATCGCGGCACAGAATTGTCCACATCGATCTGGAAAACCGGGTGGAAATCTCTGTGAACGCGCTGGGGAATGTTGCGCTTGCCCTTGAGCCAGCTTAACCTTGCCCCGCGTCCGGCCCACGGCTCGTCTCGTTTCTCGACGGTACATGGAGGGGCTTGTGCGACGGTCAGCTCTCGTCGGCGCCGCCTTGTGGCTGACGGCGTGCAGCCGCCCGAGTGGCCCCATCGTCATCGGCCTGGCGGGTCCCTTCTCCGATCCCGGCGGGACTTCGATGCTACGGGGCGCAGAGCTCGCCGTAGCGCAGATCAACGCACGGGGCGGAGTTCGGGGCCGCCCCTTGAAGCTGCGGGTCGCGGACGACTCGGGGAGCGAGGACCAGGCGGTCCGCGTGGCCGAGCAGCTCTACTCCGATCCGGCGCTCGTGGCCGTGGTAGGACACTCGAGCTCGGGTGCCTCGAGGGCCGCTGCAGAGGTGTACGGCAGTGACCCGAGCCCCCTCGTCTCGATCTCACCCTCCGCCTCGAGCCCGGACCTGAGCGGTCTCAGCCCCTACTTCTTCCGGGTCTGCCCGAGCGCCTCCACGCACGGGCCGCGTCTCGCACGGTTCGCCCGGGAGGTGCTGGGGGCGCGGCGGGCCGGGATCATCTACACCAACAACGACTACGGGCGCGGCCTGCGCCGCGCGTTCGCCGGTGACTTCACGCGGCTGGGCGGCGTCGTGGTGGAGGCGGATCCCGAGGTCGCTACAACGCCGTCGCTCGAGCCGTATCTCTCCCGCATGCGGCGCGCCGGCGTGGACGTGTTGATGCTCGCGAGCGAGCGGCCGGGCGCCGAGCTCGCCCTGCGTGAGATGAGCAAGCTGGGGATCAGTTGGCCGGTGCTGGGCGGGGACGCGCTCGAAGGGATCGAGACAGTGGGGGCCATCGCCGAGGGGGTGCACGTGCCGTTGGCGTATCTCCCCGGCCGGCGCGACTCCCGCAACGCGACGTTCGTTGCGGATTACGCACACGCCTACCAGGGGCAGCGACCCGACCACCGGGGCGCCGGCGCGTACGACGCCGTGCTGCTGCTGGCGCGCGCCGTCGAGGAGGCGGGGCCCGAGCGCCGCGCCATCCGCGAGTATCTCGCGCAGGTCGGCCGCGGCAAGGCGCCGCTCGAGGGCGTGACGGGCACGATCGAATTCGACGCCAACGGCGACATACCCGCCAAGCCCGTGGTGATCGGAGTCGTGCGCGCCGGCCGGCTGGTCACCGAGCGGGAGCGCTGATGCCGCAGCTGTTCGAGACGATTCGTTCCCGGCTGCTGGTGGGATTGGCCGTGCTCATGGCCGGCCTCCTGGGCACGGTGGCGCTCGGCGCGGCCACGCTTCGGCTGATGCGGCAGGCCGTGGCGACTGAGCTCGGCGCCCTTCAGGCCTCGAGTGAGGTCGGCAGCGGGCTCGTGACCAGCGTGTTCGAGGAGATTCGGGCCGCTCAGCAATACCTCACCGCACCCGGCGCGGAAGCGTGGGCGCAGTTCGACGCGGCGGCCGAGCACACGTTCCAGTACGAGCGCCGTCTGGAGGCCCTCGGCGACCTCACGGTCGAGGACCGCCTGACGGTGAACCGGCTCAAGCGGCTCCATGCCACGATCGAGGTGGAGTATGCGATCGCCCGCGCGCAGAAGGACCTGGGGCGCGACCGGGAAGCCGTGGCGCGAACCATCGCGGTGCGGCCACAGGCGGACGAGCTCACGCGGCTGGCGCGCAGCCTCTCCAGCCGCCAGGCGCTCAAGGCGTCCCAGGCCGCCGACCGGCTCGCCGCGACGTCGAAGCGGCGCGAGCGGACGATGTGGTTCATCCTTTCGATGATTGCCGCGGGGGCGGTTCTGCTGTCGCGCTGGACGCTGCAGGCGGTGCAAGAGCCGCTCGAGCGCCTGGTCACGGCCGCCGAGCGATTCGGGAGCGGCGACCTGCGGCCGGTCACGACGGGTAAGATGCCCCGCGAGCTCCGAGTGCTCGCGGACGCGATGCAGCAGATGGGGGACCGGCTGCGACAGATCGTGGCGGCCGTGATTGGGGAGTCCGACCGGATCGCGGGCTCGGCGGGGGACCTGTCGGCGGCGAGCGTGAAGATGGCGGCCTCCTCGAGCGACGTGGCGGGTGCGATGGCCGAGATCTCCGGGGGCGCCAATCACCAGCGCGGGGCGCTCGCGGCGATGGGGACGGACCTCGAGGATCTGGGGCGCGTGGTCGCCGAGATGGCCGAGGCAGCCGAGCGGGTCGCGCAGCTCGGCGAGGAGATCCGTACCGTCGCCGACCGGCATCGCGACGACGTGGCCAGGGCGGGGAACACGCTGCTCGACGTGCGCGAAGTGGTGCAAACCACGTCCCGGCAGATCCAGCAGCTCGCCCAGCTGAGCACCGCGATCGACGACTTCGTGGACCTGATCAAGCGCATCTCGTCGCAGACGAACCTGCTCGCCCTCAACGCGGCGATCGAGGCGGCGCGGGCGGGCGAGCACGGCCGCGGCTTCGCCGTCGTCGCGGAAGAGGTCCGCCAGCTCGCCGACGAGTCGGCCCGCGCGGCCGAGGAGGTCGCGCGCACCACGGCGCTGGTCCGGGAGCAGATGGAGGAGGTCACCGCCACGATGGCGGCCGGACAGGCGAAGGTGCGTGGGATCGAGACCGTCGCGGAGGGGGCTGCCCGCGCGCTCGGCGAGATCGGGGCGGCGATCGAGCAGGTCGAGCAGGCGGCCACGCGCGTGCGGTTCGCGGCGCAGGCGCAGCGGGAGACCGGCGACCGGCTGCAGCACCAGGCCGGGGAGGTAGGCCACCGCGCCACGGCCCACGCCGCGAGCGCCCAGCAGGTGACGGCGGCCGCCCGAGAGCAGGGCGCGTCCATCGAAGAGATGGCCGCCGCCGCCGCGGCACTGCTCGCGGCGGCCGAGAAACTGCGAGGCCTGGTCCGGGGGTTCAGAGTCTAGCGGCGAGACCGCTTTTTCTTTCCCGATTTGCTCGGGGCCGCCTTGGGCTTGGGACTGCGCACTACCTTGCTCTTCGCCTTCAACGCGGCCTGCGCGTCGGCCAGCACCCGATCGCCCTCGTCCGGGCCGATCAGGCCGCGGCGGACCGCGTATCGCACCAGCTCCTCGGCATCTTCCGCCGTGAAATCGCCGATCCCCACCGCGGCGCGGATCGCCCGCACCAGCGCATCCGCCACCGGGCTTCGCAAGACGCTCGCGATACCGGGGAGAGCCTCGAGCAGCGAGGAGATCTGCGACCCGCCGAGTTCGGCTGGCATCGAACGCGCTGCTCCGACGCTGAAAGGTCGCGCCAAGCTACTACGAGCTTAACAGAGCGTCAAGCATTCCGACGCCCGGACGCGCCTGCTAACAGCTTGCGCTGCTTTACCTTACGGATCCTGCCCCAACACGCTGACCCCCGGTCCCTCGCTCCGAGCTCACGGGTTGTGGGCGCGCTCGCCCCCGCCCCGTGCCGCACGCCGCTGTCTCAATAAGTTCGTGAGACCCTGGGGCGGGCGTCGTGAGATGGTCAGGTCGGAGTGAGACAAGAGCTCCCCCAGGACGGCGCGGGTGCGCAGGTCGAGCGGCATTTCGAAACGCAGGTCCATGTGGTAGTCGGCGTGATCGCGGCCCTGCCCGGTGAGCGTAAAGCCCTGGCGGGACTGGCTCACCTCGTCCACCGCGATCTCTGCCAGGGGCTCGTACTCGGGGCGGTCCATTGGCAACCTCCGGTCGGGGTGAGAGATACGCCTCCCACGCGGGGTGTCAAGGCGGCGTCGGTGGAGGGCCTTCCAGGGGTGACTACATTTTCCTACGGAGGTGCAAGCAACCCGTGGGACGAAGGGGGATTAAGGAATACAGAGCGCCCGAAGCGCTCGCCTTGATTGCAGCGGACCGGGAGCACACCCCGCTCGTCTGCCCGTCCTGTGGCACCCGATCGATCATGCGGGTGCCGCGGCGGCGGGGGGGGCGGGATGTGGCGCTCGCCGCCGAGCGCATCACGCTCACCTGCCAGACTTGCGGCCGACACGCCTCTTACATCCAGCGCGGGCCGGAGCCGCCGCGGGACACGACGATGGACCCGCGTGCCGCTACCTTTTGACGCGCCCGGCGTGCGGGAGGAGGGGACGTAGGCGGGAGGAGGGGGACGTAGGTGGCCGGTGACGCCATCCAGATG
>DATDFP010000103.1:0-9463 GCA_036522535.1 Gemmatimonadales bacterium | reverse complement strand
CAAAGTGGTCTTCATCAGCGCCTCGCCGTGCGTGATGTGCGCCAAGCTGATCATCAACTCCGGCGTGACGCACGTCTTCTACCGCAAGCCGTACCGCGATCCCTCGGGGATCGAAGTGCTCGCGCAGGGCGGCGTGATGCCCGTGCTCTACGATCACTGGGTGCGCGAGTGGCGGTGACGCCGACTCCCGACCAGAATTGATGCCGTCCATTTTCGGGGGCATCCCCATGTTTGCACGCGGCGTCGGTACTGTCCTCGCTTTGCTCGCCGTCCCCCTCGCCCTTCGGGCTCAGCTGCAACTGGATCGCACGCCGAACATGGGCGGTACGTGGGTGGTGGATCCCGGCGTGCTGCAGTTCAACTTCGAGCATCGGTTCTACGTCTCCCCGGCAGCCCAGCAGCACTCAGTGGTGAACTTCCCGACGTTCACGTTTGCCCTCGGGCTTCCGGCGCGGATCAACCTCGGCACTCGCTACAGTACGCGCTCCGAGACCCCGGGGCACGGCAACGAGATCGAACTGTTCGGACGATGGCGGATGCTCGGCGGCCCGGGCGCGCCGGTCGCGGTGTCCATTACCCCCGCTTGGAACGCCATCGCGAGGAGTGCGGATGGCGAGCTCGGCGTGGACTGGAACTACGGCCATGTGACGCTGTCCGGGGCGATCCGCGGGATGACGAAACCGTTCGGGGAGAAGCCTGCCAAAGCGGCGCTCGCCGGGGGCGCGGTCATCCGCCTGAACAGCTACGTAGCCGTGGCGGGGGACGTGGCATCCTTCCTGAGCCCGGACACCCTAAAGGCGGCGTGGAGCGGCGGACTCTTGTTCATCATCCCCGGCTCACCGCACACCTTCTCGCTGCACGCGAGCAACGTGAGCGTGAACACGATCGAGGGCAGCTCGAGGCGCGGCGGCTTTTTCGGCCTCGCCAAGGTCGTCTACGGGTTTGAGTTCACCATCCCGATACACTTCAAGCGCTTCGCGCCGTGGTTCCACCGGGGCGGTGGCGTGAAGGCAGCTGCCACCGGCGAGCGGGGCGCCGCCGCGGCGACGGTTCGAATAGCGCAGATCAAGTTCCTGGTCGATTCGGTCACGATCACGGCCGGCCAGGTCGTGCGCTGGGTCAACGAAGACCCACTCGATCACACGGTGACGTTCGACACCCCGGGTGCGCCCCCCGGCTCCCAGCTCATCTCAATGGGCGGCAGCTACGCGGTCCGGTTCGACAGGCCGGGCGCGTACGCCTACCACTGCACGCCGCATGCCTTTATGAAGGGCGTGGTCGTCGTCAAATAGACGGGGCGGCAAGGGCGGCAAACGGGGATACGGGATCTGGGATGGCTGACGATCTGGACCGGTTGTTCGAGCGACTGGTGCGGGTGCTGGCGGAGGACGCACCCGGGCGTTTGGCCGTCCCGTTCCCCGCCTGTGAGGTGTACGAGCGGCTCGTCCCGTATCGGTCCAACCGCTCGATTCTGAGGGTCGCAACCCGCCAGGACTACGAGATGGCCGTTCTCCGGCTCCTCTCGGGGGAGCGAGGCTACGCCTCGCTCGAGCCGGGGGACGTCCGGGAAGCCCTGCGGCGCGAGGCAAGGGAATCGAACGCTGACACAGGCCTGTTCCGCCAGTTTCCCGAGGCGATCCTGAGCCTCAACAGAATCGCGGCGGAGCGATTCCTGCGAGGCGATGGCGCCTACGCGCCTCCACCGCCGTCCCTCCCTCTGGAGTCGCCCCAGGCCGCCGAGGTGGCGGAGCAGCCGGCCGAAAAGGAGGTCGAGTCGCCGTTCGAGCTCGCCGAGCCGAGCGAGCCGCCGGAGCAGTGCCCCTATTGCGGCGAGACTCTACCCGCGGGCCGCAAGGTGAACTTCTGCCCGCAATGCGGCCAACCACCGTCGGGCGAGCTGCGTTGCCCCTCGTGCGGCGGCGAGGTGGACGTGGGGTGGCGCTATTGCGTGAGCTGCGGGCGGGCGACCGGCTTCGAGTGAAGCGATACAAGATCGCGGTGATCCCCGGGGACGGGATCGGCCCCGAAGTCCTCGACGCGGCGCTCGGCCCCATGGAGACGGCCGCTCGGAAGCACGACTTCGCGCTCGATCTCGAACGGCTCCCCTACTCCGCCGATCACTACCTCAAGACTGGTGAGACCCTGCCGGACCCGGCCTTCCGCCATCTGCGCGACGACGTGGACGCGATCTTCCTCGGTGCGATCGGCGACCCCAGAGTGCCCGGGAACGAGCATGCCCGCGACATCCTGCTCGGCCTGAGATTCCGGCTCGATCTCTACGTCAACTTTCGCCCGGTGCAGCTGCTCCACCCCGACCTCACCCCCCTCAGGGCATTGAAGGGCGGTGGAGGGCGGGCGAGGGCGGGCGAGGGGTATCCCATCGATTTCGTGATCTTCCGGGAGAACACCGAAGGCGTGTATCTGGGACGGGGACGAATAGAGGGCGATCAATACATCGCGGAGGAGGTCAACACGGCGAAGGGAGTCGAGCGGATCGTCCGAGCGGCGTTCGATTGGGCGAAGGCGCACGGCAAGGCGCGCGTCACGATGAGCGACAAAGCCAACGCCGTGCCCGCGCACAGAATCTGGCAGGAGACGTTCCGGCGGGTCGCCGCCCAGTACACGGCGCTAGAGGCCGAGCACCGCTACGTGGATGCGCTGGCGATGGAGCTCGTGAGAGAGCCGGAGCGTTTCGACGTGATCGTCACCAACAATCTCTACGGCGACATCCTCTCCGACCTTGGCGCGGCGCTCGTGGGAGGGCTGGGCCTCGCCCCGAGCGCCAACCTGCACCCGGGCCGACCCGGGCTGTTCGAGCCCGTGCACGGTTCCGCGCCGCCGCTCGCGGGGAGGGGCATCGCGAACCCGCTGGCCGCCATCCTCACGGGGGCGCTGATGTTTGAACAACTGGGGCACGCGGACGCGGCGCGTGATCTCGAGCGGGCGGTGAAAGAGACCTTGAGGGCCGGCGTACGCACCAGCGACATCGGCGGCACGGCCACGACCGACCAGGTGGCACAAGCCACACAGCAACACCTGTAGGACGCACGCAACACAAGGACCCCCGGCGGGCGAGGAGTCATAGCCCGTCGGTCACGACGTCGGCTAGCTTTGCGGGAACTCCCTCTTACGCGAGCCCCGCATGCCTATCTCGGTGAGACGGACATTCTCTGTGCGAGCCGCGACGCTCCCCCTCCTCGCTCTGTACGGGCTCGCGTGCAACGGCGCCGACGGGACGTCCGGAGTAGCGACAGACCTCCAAACCGGAGCGAAGTCGTGCACGGCTCCCGCGACCGGAACGCCGCCCGCCGGGCTCGGCCACCCCGCGCTCGGCGTCGAGTCGGTACCCTTGAGCGGCACGCCGTTCGCCGTGGCGATCTCGCCGGCCGGCGTGACGTACGTGACGCAGTCGTGGGCGTCCTCCGCGGCGCGGGCCGACCTCCCGGCCACGACATTCTCGACGCCGTTCCCCGTGGGCGCGTTTCCATCTCAGGTGCGCATGAGTCCAGACGGGCGGATGGCCTACGTCGGGAATCAAAACAATCCGAGCGCGGGCACCATCACCTTCGTCAGCGTCGCGACGAACGAGGCAGTCAACACAGCCGCAGTGCCCGCGGGAGCCATCCTTACGATCGGGCTCTCCCCCGACGGCAAGCGCCTCTATGCTCTGACGGACTACTACGGCGTCTACATCCTCAATGCGACGAGCGGAGAGCTGATGGACTCGATCCCCGTCGCCGGCACCGGTACCTTGCTCACCGGCGTCGCGTTCCATCCTTTTTCGCCCTGCATGTACATCGCCGCCCGGGACGAGGGGAAAGTCAGCACGGTGGACCTGCGAACGGAGCAAGTCGTTGCGACGTTTGCCGTCAGCGGGGCCCGGATTCAGAACGTCGCGGTATCGCGGGACGGCTCGACGCTGTTCGCGACCGACATCCAGCGCAGCAAGCTGCTCGTCTGGGACCTGACCGCGGGAAGCGCCACGCCACAGGAGTACCCGATCGGCACGCCCGTGAATCGCAATGCGTTCGATGTCGCGATCACGCCGGACAACACCCAGGTCTACGTCAGCACGCTCGCCGACGGTAAGGTCTTCGTGCTGGACCGCGTCACGCGGGCATTGGCTGGCACGATCGCGACGGGTGGCAGCCCCCGCTATATCGCGTTCAACGCCACGGGGACGCATGCGGTGGTCCCGAATGAGTACGGGTGGGTCACCTTCATTCGAGCCAACCCGCCCGACGTCTGCGGTGCCCCCGCCGCCGGCGCCACGCCTCCGGGGGGGAGTCACCCCGCGCTCACGAGCAACCAGGCCGTGCCACTCAGCGGCACGCCGTTCGCCGTCGCGATTTCGCCGGCCGGCGTCACTTACGTGACGCAGGTGCTCGCCGCCTCGGCAGCGCGGGCCGACCTCCCGTCCACCTCCTTCTCGACTTCGTTCCCGGTCGGCGATCTGCCGTCGCAGGTCCGGATGAGCCCCGACGGCGGGACCGCGTACGTCGGTAATCAGGACTCGCAGACCATCACCTACGTCGACGTGGCGACGAACCGGGCCGTCGGCACCACCACGGTGCCACAGGGGAGCATCCTTACGCTCGGCCTCTCCCCTGACGGCAAGCGGCTTTACGCGCTCACCGACTACTACGGCGTGTACGTGATCGACACCGCCACTCGGGCCGTCGTCGCCTCGATCACAGGGGCCGGCACGATCCTCACCGGAGTGGCGTTCCACCCCTCTCAGCCCTGCATGTACATCGCCGCGCGCGACGAGGGGACCATCAGTACGGTGAATCTGGAGAAGAACCGGGTGGTTCGGAGCCAGGCGGTTGCCGGCGGCCGGATCCAGAACCTCGCAGTGTCCCGG
The DNA here is from genome assembly GCA_036522535.1 of Gemmatimonadales bacterium. Taxonomy (GTDB): domain Bacteria; phylum Gemmatimonadota; class Gemmatimonadetes; order Gemmatimonadales; family GWC2-71-9; genus AG12. The sequence goes on along the minus strand of DATDFP010000103.1, from coordinate 4,599 downwards.
GACGGCGCGCTGCTCTTCGCGACCGACATCGAGCGTAGCAAGCTGCTCGTGCGGGATCTGTCATCGGACGGCTCGGAGTTCCTCGAGTATGCCGTCGGCACGCCGCAGGTACGCAACGCGTTCGACGTGGCCGTCACCCCCGACAACGAGCAGGTGTTCGTCAGCACGCTCGCCGACGGCAAAGTCTACGTCTTTGACCGTGCCACGCGCGTGATCCTCGGCACGGTCGTGACGGGTGGGAGCGCCCGGTACGTGGCGTTCGACGCTGCCGGCTCGACTGCCGTTATCGCGAACGAGTCCGGCTGGGTCAATTTCGTGCGTTGAGCGGAATACAGGGGGAGAGGGCGCGCGTCGCGCCACTCTCCAGCCCTGCAGCTCCCACCCCCTCGTCCGCGACGTGACGCGCGGCACGTAACATGCGATTGGGAACCGGGGGTCGGACCGTATGCCGCCGCTTCGCCTCACCAGCCTGCTCCAGGGCGCTCTCGCCCCTCTCTCGCCCACCAGTCGAGCCGTGGTGAGCACGCTCACCTGCCGGAACGGTCACGCGCTTCGCGCCGGCGAGGTCGCCGCCTGGGTCGGCCTGCGCAACCGCCAGCAGCTGGCCCGAGCGCTGCAACGAGACGGCTTGCCGCCGCTCGAGCAGCTGGCCGGTTGGACCCGCGTCCTCCACTGGATGCTCGAGGCGGAATCGACCGGCGCCTCATTGTTACAGGTGGCATACCGCGACAAGGTCGACCCGGCGGTGGCTTACCGCCTCGTCCGTCGGGTCACCGGGCTGCGCTGGTCCCAGGCCCGGCGCGCAGGCCTGCTGGGGCTCCTGTCGCGCTTCTCGGTACAGCGGCCGGATCGCCCGCTTGGGGCGGGTGCGCGCATCGCGGAGCGGTCGCCGCCGTCCGGACCTGTTGCATGGTGCGCGCCGGTCGCCGAGAGGCCGTCCGCCGCAGGTTCGATCACGCTCCCTCTGAACCCCGCCGTGCCGAGCCGCCCGAGAGGCGTGCTTGCCGGACGCGTGCCGCTCTCCGGGAGCCCGTACGACGTCGCTGTCACGAGGAGCGGGGACATTTGCGTGACACGGCTCCATGCGGCGGTCATCGCCTGCCTTGAATCCCGCTCCCTGCGTGTCGTAGCGGAGGTACGGACCGGCCCAGTACCCACGCGGCTGGCCTTCGACCCGTCGAAGGCCCGGGGCTACGTGACGCTTCAATTCGCAGACGAGGTGGGCGAGTTCGATTTGCTCACTCGGCGCGAGACAGGACGCATCCCCGTGCCCGGCAATCCGCTCGCCGCCGGCCTGACGGCGGGTGGCCGGACGCTGCTCGTAACCACGAACCTCGATTTGCTGTGCCGCATCGACACGGCGCTCGGCCGAGTGACCGGCTCGTTGGCGATCCCCCAGGCCGGCCTCGATTTGGCGTTCCACCCCTGCGCGCCCCTCGTGTACGTGAACACCTGGAAAGCCGGACTCATCCTCGAGGTAGATACGCGAACGCTGCAAACCGTCCGGACGTTCGACGTCGGAGGGGCGCCTCAGGAACTCGTCGTCTCTGGAGACGGTGTCATGCTGTACGCGGCAAACGAGCACGGTTGGCTGGACGCCATCCAGCTCCGCAGCGGGCGCCGCGTCGCCCGCGTCGATCTCGGCTCGCCCGCCATCAGCCTGGCCTCGACACCCGACGGCGCCCTCCTGTACGTCGGCCTGGTGTTCGCGGGTAGTGTCGTGGCGCTCGATCGGCAGGCGCTCACGATAGTCGCCACCATCAGGACCGGCGGGAAGCCGCGCCGCGTCGCGTTCGATCCCTCTGGCCGCGCGGCATTTATCGCCAACGAAGTCGGTTGGGTCGATCTCGTCGTCTGACTAAGGCGGCGGCCTTCCTATCTCCATGTTGCGGCCTATTTTCCCGCATGCGCGGACGGCATTCAACCGCGTGCGGCGTCCGCCCTACCGCCACCCCTCCGGAGGGCCGATATTCCCCTCGTTCTCAAGCGGAGCTTTCCCCGTGAAGACTCAGGGTGCCAATACAGACGTCGTGTTCCTCTCAGGGGTCCGGACCGGGTTCGGCGCCTTCGGCGGCTCGCTGCGTGACCACTCGGCGACCGATCTGGGCGCCGTCGCCGCGCGCTGCGCTTTGGAGCGCTCGGGCGTGCCGGCCACAGCGGTGGGCCATGTGGTGTTCGGCAACGCGCTCCAGACCTCGGCCGACGCCATCTACTGCGCTCGACACGTCGGGCTCAGGGCGGGTCTCCCCATCGAGGTGCCTGCCGTGACGGTGAACCGACTGTGCGGCTCGGGGTTCGAAGCCATCACTCAGGGATCTCAGTTGATCCTGCTCGGTGAGGCGAGCGCCGTGCTGTGCGGCGGCACGGAGTCCATGAGCCAGGCGCCGCATGTGATCCGCGGAGCCCGCTGGGGCATCCGGCTCGGCCCGGCCGCGCCGCTCGAGGACCTCCTGTGGGAGGCGCTCAGGGACCCACAGTGCGGCTTGTCGATGGCTGAAACCGCCGAGAACCTCGCGGAGCGTTACAAGCTCACGCGTAAGGAGGTGGATGAAGTCGCCCTGGCTTCCCAGCAGCGCGCCAAGCGGGCCTGGGACGACTGCGTCTTCCAGGACGAGGTGATTCCCGTTCCGGTGAAGGACAAGAAGGGTCAGACGGTCGAGTTCCGCGCCGACGAGCACATGCGGCCGAACACCACGCTCGACGTGCTGATGTCGCTCAAGCCCTACTTCAAGAAGGACGGCCTCGTGACCGCCGGGAACGCGTCGGGAATCAGCGATGGCGCCGCGGCGACGGTGATCGCGAGCGAGGACTTCGCGAGGGCCGAGGGGCTGAAGCCGATTGGCCGGCTGGTCGCGTGGGCGGTGGCGGGGGTCGAGCCCAAGTACATGGGCATCGGCCCCGCCCCGGCGGCGCGCAAGGTCCTGCAGAGAGCGGGGATGAAGCTCGACCAGATCGACCTGGTCGAGGTGAACGAGGCGTTCGCGCCCCAGTACCTCGCGGTCGAGCGGGAGCTGGGGCTGGACCGCGCCAGGACCAACGTGCACGGCGGGGCGATCGCGATCGGGCACCCGCTCGCGGCGAGCGGCACGCGCATCACGGTCCACCTGCTCCACGCGCTGCGGCGCCAGAAGAAGCGCCTCGGCCTCGGCTCCGCCTGCATCGGTGGCGGGCAGGGCGCCGCCGTCATCGTGGAAGCGTTCCCGGCCTGAGGCGGTCCCATGGACATCGTGCTGATCGCGATCGTCGGCGTGGGGGTGTATCTGTTCGGCGGGCTGCGTGTGCTGCGTGAGTACGAGCGGGCGGTTTACTTCTTCCTCGGCCGCTCCTGGGGCGCGAAGGGCCCCGGGCTCATTTATCTACCGCCCCTGTTCGCCAAGATGCAGAAGGTCTCATTGCGCGTCGTTGCGCTGGACATCCCGCCCCAGGACGTCATCACCCGCGACAACATCTCGATCAAGGTCAACGCCGTCCTCTACATGAGCGTGAAAGACCCGGTGAAGGCGGTCATCGGGGTGGAGAACTACCTCTACGCCACGAGCCAGCTCGCCCAGACGACGCTGCGCTCGGTGCTCGGCGAGACGGAGCTGGACGAGCTCCTGATGAACCGCGAGAAGATCAACGCGATTCTCAAGAACATCATCGACCGGCGGACCGAGGACTGGGGCATCGAGGTGTCGGCGGTCGAGGTGAAGGACGTGGACCTGCCGCCCGAGATGAAGCGGGCGATGGCGCGGCAGGCCGAGGCGGAGCGCGAGCGACGGGCCAAGATCATCAATGCCGAAGGCGAGCTGCAGGCGTCCGAGAAGCTGGCGCAGGCCGCGCACATCATCGGCGCCGAGCCCGCGGCCATCCAGCTGCGGTTCCTGCAGACCGTCACCGAAATCGCCTCCGAAAACAATTCGACGACGATCTTCCCGCTCCCGATCGACCTGCTCAAGGGATTCCTCGACAAGGTGGCGAAGCCCGCGGCCGCACCGAGCCCAGCCCTCCCCGACAAGACCTCTGGCGAGACTCTGCCCGCATCCCTCGACAAGGCGAGGGTCACGGGCTAGCATGCCGGGCGAGCTGATCAGCCGGGAGGCGCTCGAGCGCATCATCCGGCGCGCTGCCGAGCTCCAGGCCGGGGAGCGCGACATCGGCGAGGGGTTGACGAAGGACGAGCTCGTCGCGCTGGGCCAGGACGTCGGCATCCCGTCACGCTATCTGCAGCAGGCGCTCCTGGAAGAGCAGACGCGGAGCGTGGCGGGCGCAGAGCGCGGCGCGCTCGCGTGGCTCGCGGGGCCGTCACGGCTCTCAGCCGAGCGCGTCGTGCCGGGAGAGCGGGCGGCGGTGGAACGAGCCCTCGCGGCCTGGATGGAGCAGGAAGAGCTGCTCCAGGTGAAGCGTCGCTACGCCGATCGCACCAGCTGGGAGCCGAAGGTGGGCGCGTTCGCGTCGATTCAGCGGGCGCTCGGCGCGGGGGGCAAGAGCTTCGCGCTGGCGCGCGCCTCGGAGATCGCGGCGCAGGTCACGCAGCTCGAGACCGGGTTCTGTCACGTGCGCCTCATTGCGGACGTGCTCCGGCAGCGCCGGCAGCGGCTCTGGGGCGCCGCCGGGCTC
>DATDFP010000102.1:0-4314 GCA_036522535.1 Gemmatimonadales bacterium | reverse complement strand
CGGGGTTACCGTGCCGCCGGACCGGCAAGCGGCTCAGGGGGGAAGTACCGGGTACCCCGGGCCGTCGGCCAGGGGGTTAACCCACCCGGACTGGGAGACGGTGCTGAACGGTGCGGCGCTGAAGACGCCGTCCACAGCCGGCCTCACGTCCCGCGACGCTCGTCCGCGATTGGGCGCGAACCGGAGCGCGGCGCGACACGCATGGCTGCGCCGGGTGGGTTAACCCCGGGGCGGCGCCCCGGGGTTAACGGGTAGCCAGGGCCGCTAGGCGGTCTGTACGGAGGAGCGTCAGGTGGCCGCGCCGCGTGGGTTAGCGCGGCTGCGATGCCGCAGAGTGCAATGTGGCTGGTGGCCGCGGCGCCGGGACCTGCACTAACTCGGCGATCCGGTCTCCCATTTCACGGGTCCCGAGCCCACCCACGCCCGGGGGAGCGATATCCCTGGTCCGGCACCCCTCGGCGAGCGCGGCGCTGACGGCGTCGTCCACCGCGTCTGCCGCCTCTGCGCGCCCGAGCCCATGGCGCAGCAGCAGTGCGGCCGCACCGATGGCGCCGATCGGGTTTGCAACGTTCTTTCCCGCGAGCGCTGGGGCCGAGCCGTGGATCGGCTCGAACAGACCCGGACCCGCGCCGAGGGATGCCGACGGCAACAGCCCCAAAGAGCCGACCAGGACCGCCGCTTCGTCGCTCAGAATGTCGCCGAACATGTTCTCGGTGAAGAGCACGTCGATGGACGCCGGCTCACTCACGAGGCGCATGGCGGCGTAGTCCACGTAGCAGTGCTCGAGCGTCACGTCCGGATACCCGGCCGCGAGGCGCGTCACGGTGTCCCGCCAGAGCTGGGAGGTCTCGAGGACGTTGGCTTTGTCCACCGAGAGCAGGCGCCGCCGGCGCGTGCGCGCCAACTCGAACGCCACCCGCGCCACCCGCTCGATCTCGGCCGCGGTGTAACGCAGCGTGTTCACCGCCGCGGCTCCCCCGTCCTCGGTCCCCCGCGGCTCGCCGTAGTACAGCCCCCCGGTCAGCTCCCGGACGATGACGAGATCGACGCCGGTGAGGCGCTCGGGCTTGAGCGGCGAGCAGAACGCGAGCGCGGGATGCACGGTCACGGGCCGCAGGTTGGCGTATACGCCGAGCAGCGCACGCAGCGCGAGGAGACCAGTCTCGGGCCTCCTGTGGCGCGGCTCGTGGTCGAGCCTCGGGTCGCCCACGGCGCCCAGCAGCACCGCATCGGAGTCGAGGACGGCGGCGCGGGTCACCGGCGGCAGGGGTTCTCCCGCCAGCGCGACGCCCGCAGCGCCGACGGGATAGTGATCCAGAATGAACTCCAGCTCGAAGCGCCGCCCCACCGCTTGGAGAACGTGGACCGCAGCCGCTACCACCTCGGGGCCGATCCCATCGCCCGGAAGCACGGCGATGGTGTATGGCCGTCTCACGTTTCCCGTATCCCGTTTCCCGTTTCCCGGCTTCTCTCGTATGCCGCGATGCGGTCCGCCTCGAGCAGCGTGCGGTCGATCTCGTCCCGGCCGCGGAGCAGCATTTCGCGGCGGTAAGGGTCCATGGCGAAGGTCGCCCGGAACCCGTGCCCGTCTTTCACCAGCATCGCCTCGAGGTCGACTGACAGATCGTAGACGCCGCCCGACCGCTGGCAGCGGGCGAACAGCTCGCGCATCTCGCCTGGACCGAGCCGGACGGGGAGCAGTCCGTTCTGACAGCAATTTGCGTAGAAGATATCCGCGAAGGATTCCGCCAGGATCGCGCGGAAGCCGTACTCCTGGAGCGCCCACACGGCGTGCTCGCGCGATGAACCGCAGCCGAAGTTCGTGCCCGCGACGAGAATCGTCGCGCCCGCGGCCTCCGGGCGGTTCAGCTCGAATGCCGCGTCGGCCGAGCCGTCCGGCCGGTAGCGCCAATCGTGGAACAGGAACGGCCCGAACCCGGTGCGCTCGATCCGCTTGAGGAACTGCTTGGGGATAATCTGATCCGTATCGACGTTGGCGCGGGGCAGCGCGGCGACGCGGCCGACGTGTCGCACGAACGGCGTCAGGCCCATGCCCGCACGTCCACCAGGTGACCCGCGACGGCGGCCGCCGCGGCCATCGCGGGACTCATGAGGTGCGTGCGCCCCCCCCTGCCCTGGCGCCCTTCGAAGTTGCGGTTCGACGTCGCGGCGCAGCGCTCGCCCATCTGCAGCACGTCGGCGTTCATGCCGAGGCACATCGAGCATCCGGAGTTGCGCCACTCGAAGCCCGCGTCCTTGAACACCCGGTCGAGCCCTTCAGCCTCCGCGCGCGCCTTGACCTGCTGCGAGCCCGGCACCACCATGGCGCGGACGCGCGGTGCGACCCTGCGACCCTGCACCACGCGGGCCGCGCTTCTCAGATCTTCGATTCGCGCATTGGTGCAGGAGCCGAGGAAGACGCGGTCGATCGGCAGGCCGGCAAGGGGGGTGCCGGGCTTGAGATCCATGTACTCGAGCGCGCGCTCTGCCGCGCGGCGCTCGGCTTCCGACGCGAAGGCGGCGGGATCAGGCACCCGCCCGGTGATCGCCGTGACCATCCCCGGGCTCGTGCCCCAGGTCACCTGCGGCGCGAGCGTGGAGGCGTCGAGCGAGACGCCCGCGTCGTAGCGCGCGCCGGGGTCCGTGCGGAGCCCGCGCCAGCGGGCCACGGCCCGCTCGAAGTGCTCCCCCTGTGGCGCCCGCGGCCGGCCCTCGAGATACGCGAACGTCGTCTCGTCTGGGGCGACCATGCCGGCGCGCGCCCCCGCTTCGATCGACATGTTGCAGACGGTCATGCGGCCCTCCATCGAGAGCCGCCCGATCGCCTCACCGGTGTACTCGATGACGTATCCGGTCGCGCCCGCTGTTCCGATCTTCCCAATGAGCCCGAGGATCATGTCCTTGGGCGTGACCCCGGGCGACGGCGCGCCGTCGAACCGTACTTCCATCGTTTTGGGCCGCGAGAGGACCAGGCACTGGGTGGCGAGCACGTGCTCGACCTCGCTCGTGCCGACTCCGAACGCCAGCGCGCCGAAGGCTCCGTGGGTGGACGTGTGGGAGTCGCCGCACGCGATGACCATCCCCGGCTGCGTGAGCCCCAGCTCGGGGCCGATGACGTGCACGATCCCCTGGTGGGGCGATGCCAGGTCGAACAGCTCGATGCGGAAATCGCCGGCGTTGGCGGAGAGGGCCTCCACCTGGCGGGCCGCGATCCCGTCCGCGATCGGCAACGAGCGGTCGCCCGTGGGAACATTGTGGTCCACCGTTGCCACCGTCAGGTCCGGGCGGCGCACACGCCGCCCCGCGAGGCGCAGCCCGTCGAAAGCCTGGGGCGACGTCACCTCGTGAATCAGATGCAGGTCCACGTACAGGAGCTCCGGCCCCTCCGGCAGCCGGTGAACCACGTGGGCGTCCCACACCTTCTCGAACAGCGTGCGCGGGGAGGTCACCGCGTGGCCACGCGCTCCTTTGCTCCCGAGGGCTTCGATCCGGCCGGGCGGGCGGACGCGGCAGCCTTCCCTTCCTCGGACCACGGCATCATGGCGCGGAGCTTCGCCCCGACACGCTCGATCAGGTGGTCGTTCTGCTCCTGGCGCATCCGCTGGAAGTTCGGGCCGCCCTGCCGGCTCTCGGCGATCCACTCGCGGGCGAACGCGCCGCTCTGGATGTCGGCGAGGATGCGCTCCATCTCGGCCCGCACCGGCGCGGTGATCAGCCTGGGGCCGCGCGTGTAGTCGCCGTACTCGGCGGTGTCGCTGATCGAGTAGCGCATGAACTTCATCCCACCGCGGTACATCAGGTCCACGATGAGCTTGAGCTCGTGCAGGCACTCGAAATAGGCCAGCTCGGGCGAATACCCCGCGTTCACCAGGGTCTCGAAGCCCGCCTTGATAAGCGACGTCACCCCGCCGCACAGCACCACCTGTTCCCCGAACAGGTCGCTCTCGGTCTCTTCGCGGAACGTCGTAGGGATGACGCCAGCGCGTGTACAGCCGATCCCCGCGGCGTACGCGAGCGCGTTGGGCAGCGCCTCGCCGCTCGCGTCCTGCGCGACGGCGACCAGCGCAGGGACGCCCCGCCCCGCCTGGAACTCGCTCCGCACCAGGTGGCCCGGCGACTTGGGCGCGACCATGGAGACGTCCACGCCCGCCGGCGGCACGATTTCCCCGAAGTGCACGTTGAAGCCGTAGGCGAACATCAGCGTCTTCCCCGGCTGGAGCGCCGCGGCGACGCTCTCTTCGTAGACCGCGCGCGCGTGCTGATCGGGAACGAGCATCATGATGACGTCCGCGGCGCGGGCGGCCTCGGCCACCG
>DATDFP010000101.1:0-3182 GCA_036522535.1 Gemmatimonadales bacterium | reverse complement strand
CCGTATACTTCCCTTGCGCGTCCGTCACCGTGCTGGTGTTGCTCCCCCGCACGCGGACGGTGACCCCGGAAACGGGTCTTCCTCCCACGGCGGAGGTCACCGTGCCGGACACCTCGACCGGCTGCTGGGTGAACGCCGGCGCCCACACCAAGAGCGCCAGCGCGAGAGTCATCCCCACTGCACGAAGAAAACGCGTACCTTGGAACGTGTCGTTCATGGGCGCGATCCTCATCCTGCGGGTCATGAGGTGGACGGAAGGAGGCAAGACGCACCACCCCACACTTCGGATGTGCGCGGCAGCGAGGAGACGGCTCAATGCCATGCGCCTGCCCTCCTACAGCGTGACCGAATACCGCCACGGACGGACCTACGGAAGCACCAGCGCGGGATTGAAATACGCGTCGGAAGGCGACCCCGCAAGGGGGCCCGCCGTGCGCGAGGCCCGGCGCCACCCTCTTGACGGGCACGAGCGCGGCGACCATTCTAGCGGGCTCCAACACCCGGCCATGGGAACGATGGACGAGGGGCGCGGACGCTACGCCGCCTACACGGCGCGTCTGGTGGACACCGTGCGGACGCAGCCCGGACATACGCCGCCGGAGCTGCGGCGCGCCATCGTCGCGCGAGCCGCCGGAGGTCCTTCGTTCCCCCTCTCCGGAACGGAGAGGGGGACAGGGGGTGAGGACCTGGCCGCCTACGTCGACAAGGTGGCCAGGCACGCCTACAAGGTGACCGACGAGGATCTCGGCCGGCTGCAGCACGCGGGCCACTCCGACGACGCCCTCTTCGAGGTGACCGTCGCGGCCGCGCTCGGAGCGGCCCTGGAGCGGCTCGAGCGCGGGCTCGCGGCGCTGCGCGGCACCTGATGCGTCTGCGCGCGGTCGAGCACCGTCATCGCCTGCCCGAGCGGCTGAAGCTCACGCTCATCCGCCTCGTGAGCCGGCGTCGCGTGCCCGACGTCGTCAAGACGCTGCTCTACCGGCCGGAATTCTTCGGCCGGCCGATGTGCGAGTGGACCCAGGCGGTGATGCGCGGGCCCTCGGCGTGGAGCGTGGGGGAGCGGGAGCTGTTCGCCGCGTTCACGTCGCGCCTGAACCAGTGCGTGTTCTGAACAGAGTCTCACGGCGCGGTCGCGTCGCTGGCCCTGAAGCGCGAAAACAGAGACGACACGCTGGTCGCCGCCGTGCTGGCGAACTGGCGCACCGCTCCGCTCGACCCCAAGCTGCGCGCCGCGCTCGGCTTCCTCGAGAAGCTCACGCTCACACCCGCAGACGTGGGTCCCGCCGACGTCGCCCCACTCCGCGCCGCCGGCGTGAGCGACGAGAGCATCGAGGACGCGATCCAGGTGTGCGTGCTGTTCAACATCTACGACCGCCTGGCCGATGCCATGCAGTGGCATCTGCCCGGGCCCGACGGCTACGCGGCCTCGGGCCGCTCCCTCATGCAGCGTGGCTACCGGTTGTAGGACCCTCGCCCCACCCGTCGTGTGTTGTACGTCTCCACGAACCGCCGATGGAGCGCATCGGTTGGGAACGCCTCGTCGGCGCCGTAGGGGTAGCGCGACATTGCGTGGAACGGCAGCGGCTCCACCGTGCCTCCGGCCAACGTGTTCAAGTCGGCATCCTTGAGCCAGGCGTCCGTGTAGATCAGAAAGTCGCGGGTCCACCCGGGCGGTAGGGCCGGCGCGGCGGCGCCGGCGAACTCGAGCGCGACCTCGTCGCCGGGGCCGAAGATCACGTAACGGTCGTCCACGCTGTCCACCAGCGGCAGCACGTCGCCGTAGCGCGTGAACGCGCCCACGATCGGGGCCCACGCCCGCTCGCGCGAGACGTCGCCGTAGTCGTACCACTGGGGCCCGTAGCGCCCGCCCTTGCGGTACATGCGCGAGAAGCCGCGGTAGTGCAGATCGGCGGCCACCGGACGAAGCGTCGTCACGGTCACGGGGCTCGCCGACGCCGTCGCCGCCACGAACGCGCGGTCCCAGTAGATCTCCATGTTGGTGCGAATCCGCACCCGCCGGTCGGCGCTCAGGAACTTCCCCGTGAGATCCGCGATGACGGTCTTGTTCTTCCCCGCCGGGAAGCCGAGATCGGGAATCACGGTGCGCCACCGGCCGGCGGGGTCCTGTACCTGCACCTGCAGCGGGACGACCTGCCACGTGGGTGACTGCGCGAGCGCGAAGTTGATGCTCGCGTCCGTGGGGTAGATCCACCCGGTGAGAAAGAGAAACACGCTGTCCATCCCCGCCAGGCTGCCGAAGTCGAGCACGAGATCGTGCAGCTCGGTCAGCCCCTGGTAGCGCGCCGGACGCAGCGTGGCCGCGTACACATCGTCCTGAGCCCGCAGCGCGGGCAGCAGATCGTTGCCGAGCTCGTCGGTCGCGGCGACGGGCGGGCGCGGCCGCGCGACCTGGTAGAGCCGGAGCGCCGCGGCCCCCGCCGGCACGAATCGCTCGTTGACGTACACCTGCACCGACTCGGGATGGTCCACCGCGAGCAGCCTGGCCTCGTCCAAATAGCCTGTTTCCCACAGCTCTTCCGTGAGGCGCACCTGGTAGCGTCCGTCGCGGGGTCGCAGCAGCCCGCCCGGCAGCCGCAGGTATTCCTGCGACGCGTGCGGCGAGGCGGACAGGATGCCGCCCTCCCGCGTCATGATGCCGAGCGGCATGCCGAGCGCACTATTCCACATGGCGTCCATCGCGAACCTGAAGGCGCGACCGTCCCACACGTACAGGAACGGGCACGACCCCTTGAGCTGTTGCTGCTCGAGCACGTCTTCTTCCGTCCCCGGGTAGTAGACGGTCTGCGAGACGCCGTTGGGCCAGCGTACGCGCAGCACGTCGGCCTTGAGCCGCCGCCCGAGACCGAAGTGAGTCACGCGGTCGGTGGCGAGCCGCAGCTGGTACAGGTCGCGCGCGCGCAGCTCGACCGTGGCGCCGCGGCCGAAGGCGTTGTTCTTGCCGCTGCCCTGGCGCAGCGCGACGAGGCGCACGTCCACGTACTGATTCACGTTGCCGCCGTCGTTCCGGAGCACCCGGGGCCGCCCGTCCCAGCCGACGACGATCAGGTCCAGGTCGCCGTCCTGGTCGATGTCGGCGACGGCGACGGCCCGGCCAGCCCGCAGGCTGTCAGGGAGAATCGCGGACACGTCCTCGAAGCCCCGCGTGGCGTCGTTGCGGAACA
>DATDFP010000100.1:0-3349 GCA_036522535.1 Gemmatimonadales bacterium | reverse complement strand
TCCACACGCCCCACCCCATGAACCCGATCAGCACGCCCGAGTACACGACCACGGTGTAACCGAACAAGGGCTTCCGCGCGAACGTGGGGAGCACCTCGGACACCATCCCCATCGCGGGGAGGATGAGGATGTACACCTCGGGATGGCCGAACAGCCAGAAGAGGTGCTGCCACAGAACCGGCGTCGCGCCCGCCTGGACGACGTAGAAGTGGGTGCCGAAGAAGCGGTCGAACATCAGGAACACGAGCGCCACGGTGATCACGGGGAAGGCCGTGATCACCAGGAACTGCGTCACCAGCGTCATCCAGCTGAAGACCGGCAGGCGCATCATTTTCATGCCGGGCGCCCGCATGTTCAGGATGGTGACGATGAAGTTGAACCCGGCCGCGAGCGACGAAATGCCGAGGATCTGGAGGCCGAGCAGCCAGAAGTCGATGTTCGGGCCCGGCGAGAACTGCCGCTCCGTGAGGTTCGCGTAGCCGAACCAGCCCGCGTCGGGGGCGACGGAGAGCGAGCCGGCGTGGAACAGAGGCCCGACCAGCCAGCTGGCGTTGAGGAACAGGCCGCCGAGCAGAAACACCCAGTAGCTGAAGGCATTGAGCCGGGGGAAGACCACGTCGCGCGCGCCGATCTGGAGCGGCACGATGTAGTTGAAGAAGCTCGCCGAGAGGGGCATCAGGGCGAGGAATACCATCGTGGTGCCGTGCATCGTGAACAGCTGGTTGTACGTCGCGGCGCTCACCAGGTGGCCGTTGGGCTGCGCGAGCTGCAGGCGGATGACGAGGGCTTCGAGTCCGCCCAGCAGGAAGAAACAGAACGCGGTCCAGAAGTACAGGAGCCCGATCCGCTTGTGATCGGTCGTCGTCACCCAGCTCTTGAGACCGCGCGTCCGGGGCGTCGCGGGGGACGCGAAGGCGGCGGGGGCGGCAGAGACGGCGACGTGGCTCATTTCAGGCTTCGGAGATAGGCGATCAGCGCCGCGATGTCCGCGTCCGTGAGCGGCGGCTTCATCCGCGTCATGATCGCGCCGGGCTTGAGGGACGGTGCATCCGCGATCCAGCTCGCAAGGTGCGTCGAGTCATTGGGGAAGACGCCGCTCGCGATCGTGGTCCGGCTCCCCACATGGGTCAGATTCGGGCCGATAACGCCGGGCGACACGCCCTGGATGGTGTGGCACCCGATGCACGCGCTGCGGGAGAACACTTCCTTGCCGTGCTCCGCCAGGCTCGCCTTCTCCGGGGTCGCGGGCGCGGCCTTCTCGACGGCGGCCCACGCCTGGAACGCGGAGTCGCCGTCCACCACGACGCGCAGCCGCATGTTGGCGTGCGACGCCCCGCAGAACTCCACGCACTGACCGGGGTAGTCGCCCACGGAATCGGCACGGAACGCGATCCGGTTCACGTGCCCGGGGATCGCGTCGCGCTTGCCGCCCAGCGCCGGCGCCCAGAACGAGTGGATCACGTCGGCGGAGGTAATGGAGACCTGCACCGGCTTGCCGACCGGCACGTGCATCTCGCCCGCCGTGACGATGCCGAGCTCGGGATAGCGGTACTCCCACCACCACTGGTGGCCGATCACCTCGACGTGGAGCGCGTGCCGCGGCGCCTCGCCCGCGGTCGCGAAGATCGTGCGCACCGTGGGCACGGCGACGAACACGAGAATCACCGCAGGCGCGAGCGTCCAGCCGATCTCGAGCAGCGTGTGCCCGTGGGTCGGCTTGGGGGGCGGCCCGCCTTCGCGCTGCCGGAACCGGATGATCGCGACGAGGAGCAGCGCTTCCACGGCCACGAACACGGCGAGCGCCCACCAGAAGATGCCGGTGAAGAGCTGCTGGATCTCTGCGGCGAAGTCCGACCGCGGGTGCAGCGTGCTTTGGGGAAACGAACCGGCGCAGCCGTAAACGGCGAGAGGTACCGCACTGAGCCAGTGTCTGGATCGCGGCACGGCGTCGAGAGTCCTCGGTGTCGGTCACGTCGAAAAAGCACCGGACACTACAACGACCCGGGTCCCGCGTCAACGCGATAGATTTGCACCCTTGTACCACTTGATGCGTCTATGCCACTCGCGCCAGGAGAGGAGTAACGTCCCGTGAAAAAGCTGCCGTTCGCCGTCGCGATCGTGGTTTTCCTCGTGGCCCTCGTGCTGGTCGCGAAGACGCTCGCCTACGACTCCAGGCAGCTTCCGGCCGAACCCGCGCCGAGCGTGTCCATAGACACCGCGGCCGCCGCGGCGCGGCTCGCGGGAGCGCTCGCGTTCCGGACGATCTCCTTCCAGGGAGCGGTCGGCGTGGATACGACGCAGTTTCAGGGCCTCCACGCCTACCTCCAGCGGTCGTTTCCCGTGGTCCATGCGAAGTTGAGCCGCGAGCGCGTGGCCGGTTTCAACCTGCTATACCGCTGGCCGGGCAGCGACACGACGCTCCAACCCGTCCTCCTCCTCGCCCATCAGGATGTCGTGCCGGTCGAGCCGGGAACCGAGGGGCGCTGGACCGAGCCGCCGTTCGCCGGCCGCATCTCCGCGGGCTACGTCTGGGGGCGCGGGGCGGTGGACGACAAGGGAAACCTCCTGGCGATCCTCGAGGCGGTGGAAACGCTCCTCGAGCAAGGCTTCCAACCGCGGCGGACGGTGTACCTCGCGTTCGGCGCCGATGAGGAGGTAGGCGGCGCCGGCGCTCGCCAGATCGCGGCGCTGCTCGGCTCGCGGAACGTGCACCCCGAATTCCTGGTGGACGAGGGGGGCGCGATCGCGCAAGGAGTGGTGCCGGGCGCCCGCACGCCCCTGGCGCTCGTCGGGATCGCGGAAAAGGGCTACATGAGCGTGGAACTGACCGTCCACGTGCCCGGCGGGCATTCCTCGATGCCCCCGCCGGAGACGGCGGTCGGCATGCTCAGCGCCGCGGTCGACCGGCTTCAGCGACACCAACTTCGCGCCGCGATCCGTGGGCCGACCGCCCAGATGCTCGACTACCTCGGGCCCGAGCTGCCGTTCTTCGGGCGGCTCGCGCTCGCAAACCGATGGCTGTTCGGCGGACTCATCGCGCGACGCCTGGCGGCGACGCCTCAGGGGAACGCGATGCTGCGCACCACCACCGCGCCGACCATCTTCCAGGGGGGCGTGAAGGATAACGTGTTGCCTTCCACGGCCCGGGCGGTCGTGAACTTCCGGATCCTGCCCGGTGATTCGAGCGCCACGGTGCTCCGGCATGTGCGCCGGGTGATCGCGGATGCGCGGATCGACGTGCGCCCCATGGCGGGCCCCCTGTCCGAGCCTTCCCCGATCTCGGACGCAAACTCGCCTTCTTTTCGACTGCTCCAGCGCACGATTCGTGAGATAGCGCCGGACGCCGTCG
>DATDFP010000099.1:0-9302 GCA_036522535.1 Gemmatimonadales bacterium | reverse complement strand
CCTTACCGCGCGCCATCAGCCCGAGTAAGAGCTGCTGATGGCCCGGTGCCGGGTACCCCCTCCAGGCTTCACCGGCGACCCCTCGAACGCTACTTGCGAAACGACGACTCGCCCGCGCGGGCGCACCCACGCCGCGCCCCGCATCGCGTCAGACCAAAGAGGGCGAGTCAATCAGACTCCCTCCGATAGTCCCACCGGGCTGTTTCGCCCAACATGGAGCCTGGACCGGAGACCGGGCGATGCGCATCCTCGACCGCCCAGCTCGTGCGCTACGCGATCAAGCACGGTCTCGTGGACAGAGCACCCGGGCGTTGACCGTGACGCTGTGAGACCCCGGGCGACACGACTGTCGGAGGGCACCCGTCAGCACGCGTAGACACAAGTCCGCTGTAAAAATCAGACGCCCGCCAATACTCGCCCTCTCCTCCGCCAAGCAAGTTGCTGCCGAGAAAAATCGACTCGTCACGGCTCCGACTCCGCCGCCGTGGCGGAAAGCAGCTCCAGGCCCATGTCGAACGCGCTCGGCGGAGTGGCAACCAAGGTGGTGGATACGATGAACGCGCAACACGACGTATACGACGTGATCGTCATCGGCGCCGGATGGTCCGGCCTCATGGCGACCAAATATTGTCTCGGGGAAGGCCTCAGGACCGTCGCGCTCGAGAGCCGGGACACCATCGGGGGCGTGTGGGCGTACACCGCCGCCCGACAGTATGGGGGCGTGATGAAGACCACGCGCACGACCTCTTCGCGATGCGTCACGGAGATGTCCGACTTTCCCATGCCCGCCGACTACCCGCTCTTCCCGTCTCACGACCAGATCCGGGCCTACCTCGAGGCGTATTGCGCCCGGTTCTCACTGAGCGAGCACATTCGCCTCAATCAGCGCGTCACGCGGGTTGCGAAACGTGGCGACCTCTGGGAGGTCAACACCGGCGACGGAAGCCGGTGGCTCGCGAGGGGCGTGATCGTCTCCTCCGGGCTGCACCAGTACCCCAATGACGTGAGCGGTGACGACCGCTTTCGCGGCTATTCGGGAAGGTTGACGCACAGCGCTGCCGTCAAGGAAGTCCCACCCGAATGGTCGGGCAAGACGGTCGTCGTGTGGGGAGGCGGGGAGAGCGGGAGTGACATCGCGTGTGGAGCGAGTCAGGTGGCTTCGCGAACCTATTTCTGCATTCCGAGGGGCGAGTGGTTCGTGCCGAAGGTCGTCGATCGATGGCCGACCACGAGCTACCGCCGCCGGTCGCCGAGGTGGAGTTGCGTCAGCTCGATCCGAGACCGGCATCCCAGGGTGCTGGATCACACCTCGTCGCGACTGAGGCTCTGGTTCTCGCCGACGCACCACTACTCGCCATTTATCAACGAATACCTGGAGTGGGCGTTTGGATTCAACGGCCACGGCCAGGAGGCATGGAGAACGGCGGCGCCCTACAATCGGTCGTTCTTCAACAAGAGCGCGGAGGTGCTTTCCCGCGTGGAGTCCGGCCACGTCATTCCCAAGCGCGATATCGCGTCCTGCCGGGGCCGGACGGTGCGTTTCACCGACGGGACGTCCGCGGATGTCGACGCGATCGTCACGTGCTCGGGGTATCGCGCCGAGTTCCCATTTCTCGACGAGTCTGTCAGGGCGGGCACGGATCCGCGGAACTGGTTCAAGTACATCTTCTACAACGACGATCCGTCACTCGCCTTCGTGGGCTTCGCCCGTCCGATCTTCGGCTCGATTCCCGGCCTCGCGGAGCTGCAGAGCCGATACGTCGCGAAGGTGTTCTCCGGGGGGTGCCGGCTCCCGGAGCCGGCCGCGCGACGCGCGACCACCCGACGGGACGCCCGCTTCTGGAACAACCATTTCCGCAACACGTCGCTCCGGATCGCCGGCCTGGTGGATCATTTCGTCTATTCCGATCAGCTCGCGAAGTTGATGGGCTGCTACCCGAACTTTTGGGCCTTGTTCTTCTCGAGTCCGCGTAAGTGGTGGCAGGCGATCACCGCTCCCTGGAGTGGGTGTCAGTTCTGGCTCAACGACGTTCGACATCACCCCCGGATCTTCGAGTCGTTCCGGCGGCACAGCGACGACCGCTTCATTCAAGCCCACATATGGCTGCTGCTCGCGCCGCTTCTCCCTCTGATCGCTCTCTGGAGGCACCTGCAAGTCTTCTTCAGGGAACGCCTCTCCCGCAATTCGAAGACGCAGCTGAGTGGAGCGGCCAATACTCGCCCTTCTCTCCGTCGAGCAGGTTGGCGCCGTGAACTTGAAGTAGAGGGGAGTTTCCAATGACGGTGCGTGAAGCTGTCGATCACATGTCAAGCGCCTTGCGTCGAGAAGCCGGCGTCGGCGAGACCAAGGGGCGCAGTGTCACCAGTACCAGGGTCTCGTTTCTCACATTCCATCTGCTCTCCGCGGCGTGGTTGCTCATGGGCCACCCGCACCTGCTCGCAGCTCTGGCGGCGTGGTTCGTGCTGCAGGTGGGCGTCTTCGCCGGATACCATCGCTACTTCTCCCACCGCTCCTACAAGACGCACCCGTGGTTCGAGGTCGTCCTCGCGGGTCTGGGGTGCCTCGCGAATCAGGGGGGCCTGTTCTGGTGGGTGTCGGAGCATCGCCATCACCACCGGACGGCGGATACGGACGCCGACTTCCATTCGCCGCGTGACGGCTTCTGGCACTCCCACATGGGATGGCTGCTGCGGGACGACATCGACGATCGCGTCAAGTGGGACCTCATTCCCGACCTGAACCGCGCGTGGCTCCGGTGGGTCGACCGCAACGACCTCCGCATCAAGATCGCCTATGCCGCTTCGCTGGCGCTCCTCTTCGGATGGTCCGGGATCCTGGCCTTTTGGGTCGTCCCGGTCACGCTGTGCTGGCACACCTCGCTGGCTACGAACTCCTTCTGCCATACCTTCGGTTCGCACCCGACCGAGTGCCCGCCAAAGGGGTGGTGCGCGGCGCGCAACAACGCGCTCGTGGCCCTGCTCAACCTGGGCGAAGGGTGGCACAACAACCACCACACCCATCCGACGTATGCGCACCATGGGTTCCACAGGTGGTATGAGCTGGACGTCGTGTACCTGGTGCTGCTCGGGCTGGAAAAACTCGGGGTCATCTGGGACGTCAAGCGACGCCCGCGACGCCCGCGGCGCCCCGACGGCCGCAACCTTTCTCTCGGGGCGAACGCGGCGTGATCAACGGGTCTCTTGCGGCAATGGTGTCCCGATTCGGGCGCCGGTTTCACGGCGCCCTGCTCATCGTGGGGTTCTGCGCCTGGGCAGGGCTGATCCGCGGCGTCCACCAGTGGCTCGAGAGTGGTCCCCGCCCAATCAAGGGGGCGGGAGAGCTCCTGGACATCGGCGCTCTCCCGGTCACCTGAAACCTCACGATCCCGGTCGCCTGTAGGGCGATGAACGCAAAGGGAGAGCGGATCGACATCGCCCAGGGAACGGGCATGCCGGGGATGCCGGGGATGACGCCCGCGGCCGACGCCGAATCGATCGCCGCGCGGGTGCCCCAGATCGCCAGGTACGTGCGGTACGGAGGATGGCCCGAGCTGAAGGAAGCGATGATTTCCGGCAAGGTCAAAGCCGCCATGATGCTCGCGCCGATGGTCATGGACCTCGCCGATAAGGGTGTGCCCGTCAAGGTGGTGGCCCTGGGGCACCGGTCCGGCGCGGTGATCATGGTCCGAAAGGACTCGCCGTACCGAAGCTTCGCAGATCTCAAAGGGAAGCGGATCGCGATCCCCAGCCGCTTCGCGGTGGACCATCTCTTCGTACGCAAACTGATGGCGGCCAATGGGCTCAAGGATGGCGATCTCACGATGGTCGAACTGTCCCCACCGGACATGCCGACGGCATTGATGGCGGACGCGGTGGACGCCTACGCCACCGGCGAGCCGTTCGGGGCCAAGGCGGAAATGGACGGGTACGCGCGAGTGTTGTACATGACACGTGACGTGTGGCCGACCTACATCTGTTGCGTGCTCACGGTCCGGCAGGAACTGATCGACCGGCATCCGGAGACCGTGCAGCTCCTGGTGGACCACGTGTTGGCCGCCGGCCGATGGCTGGAAACGAGCCCGGAGCACCGGACGACTGCGGCCCGAATCGCATCGCACCCGTCGATGTTCAACCAGGCGTTCGAATTGATCAAGTGGGTCATGGAGCGCCCTCCCGACCGGGTCACGTACGGTGATCTTCGGTTGATGCGGTCGGAGTTCGATGAATTGATGCGACTCTGCCTCGACGCGAAGATCATCCACAGGCCGATCGAGTATAGCACGTATGTCGATGAAAGGTTCATGAAGAACGCGCGTCCCGTCGACATGAACCCGACGGCACCATGACCAGGCTGCTCTCCGTCGGCGTGCTCATGGGCCTGGCTGCCGTCTGGTGGCTCGCCGCCAGCGGAAGCGTCATCTTCCCCACGCCGCCGCAGGTGCTGCGGGGCATGGCGGAACTGGCGAAGAACGGCATGCTGGTTCGGCATGTGACGGCGTCGCTCTACCGCGTCACCTTCGGATACGGCTTGGCGGTTCTGCTGGCGATTCCGCTGGGAATCCTGATGGGCTGGTCCCCTACGGCCTTCACGGCGTTCAACCCCGCGGTCCAGATGCTGCGCCCGATCTCCCCGATCGCCTGGATCCCGCTGGCCATCCTGTGGTTCGGTGTGGGCGACCTCGGGCCGACGTTTCTCGTCTTTCTGGCATCGTTCTTTCCCCTCGTTGTCGGCACGACGTCGGGCGTGCAGATGGTGGGGCGCGAGTACATTCGCGCGGCGCAGAACTTCGGGATCACCGGGTTCAAGTTGTTCCGCACGATCATCGTCCCGGGCGCCCTTCCGACGATCATCACCAGCATGCGAGTGGCGTTGGGCGTGGGGTGGCTCGTCGTGGTCGCCGCGGAGATGGTCGGGATCAACTCGGGACTCGGCTATCTCATCATCGATTCTCGCAATGCGGGCATGCGGTATGACCTCGTGGTCGCGGGGATGATCATCATCGGCACGATCGGCCTGCTGCTGGACGTCGTCATGCGACGGCTGGAGACCTTGAAGGAAGTCCGCTGGAGGTTCGTCCGTGGGAGCTAATATCGCGGTCAACGCGATGTGCAAGAGCTTCAGAGCCGGCGACGGTCGGGTGTCGGCCGTGGAAGACATGTCGTTCACGGTCCGTGACGGTGAATTCGTCTCCATCGTCGGGCCATCAGGCTGCGGAAAGTCGACGCTCCTGAACGTGCTCGCCGGGTTCGAGGCGCCCGACCGTGGAGAAGTCTTGATCGACGGACGCCCGATCCTCGCGCCGAGCCGCCGGGGGATCCTGATCACCCAGCGAGGGTCCGTGTTCCCCTGGATGACGGTGCGAAAGAACCTGGATCTCGTGTTGAACGGCGCACCGAAAACGGAACGGCAGCACATCATCACCCATCATCTCAACCTGGTTGGCCTGGGCGGGTTCGGGGAACGCTACCCGCACGAACTGTCAGGGGGGATGCTCCAACGCGTCGAGGTCGCCCGCGCCCTCGTCGCAAAGCCTGACGTGCTCTACATGGATGAGCCCTTCGGGGCCCTCGATGCCCTGACACGCCTCACTGTGCGTAACGAGCTGCTGCGCATCATCACGCGCGATGGCCCCACCTGCCTGTTGGTCACCCACGACGTCGAGGAGGCCCTGCACGTCGCGGACCGCGTGTTCGTGATGACCCCCCGGCCCGCCAGGGTGGCGTGTATCGTCGATGTGACGGCGCCGCGGCCGCGCCGCATGTCCAGCCCCGAGCTGGTGGGTCTCAAAGAACGGATCTTGACCGAACTCGGCGTGTGTGTCGCGGATGTTGCGTAAGGGATCGATGCCCTCACCCGTCTTGTAACCGGGCCAGAGACCGTTGCGGAAGGACTCGATGACGTGATCGGTGGCGACGCCCACGCGGGTGGCGCCCTGCTCGATCATCTGCAGGACGGTGTGGAACACCCCGGCGACGGCGCCGAACGGAGGGTCCTGTCCTGGTTGGCCCGGCGCAGGCCGTAGAAGTGACGGAACAGCTCGTAGGTGCCGTCGACGAGATGGACGATCATGACCGCGAAGACGTTATGGGCATCGGAGACTCCTGGGACCAAGACGGCCTGAATGTAGCGCTCCTCGGCGCCAACGCTTCCTCACGATCGGCATCGTGTTGGAGCCCTGTCCGTCGTGTTACGTTTATCGATCAGTGTGACCCGCTTCTCCCGAGCAACCACCGCTCTGCGAGTCATCCGTCTCGCGGCCGCACTGTCCGTCGCCACTGCGGGCAGCGGCCTACCGATGTGCGTCAGCTCGCTTGCGCAGGCGGCAGCCTCGTGCGACATGCACTCGGGTCACAACGGATCCCCGACGCATGAGCACGCCGTATATCTCGCCGCACTCGTGGCTCAACGATCGGGCCAAGCGTGCCACCAGGACGCAACCGGACTCGGCTGCGCTGCCGCGAGCACGTGCCCCACGGGAAGTCCCGCGACGGGGGTGTGGGCCAAGGTGTCGGTCGGCGTGCGTGCCGCATCCCGTACGGGAGCTCCGGGACCAAGCACCATCCTCGTTTCCTACCTCGCTCCACCGCTCTCTCCACCGCCTCAAGCCTAGGTCGGTCATCCCGGGTGTAGTGCGTCCGCGCCGCGCGAGCGGGCGAGCGCTTGCGACTTCGGCTTGAGGAGATCTCGGCATGCGAAGCATTCTCGGCGGCTCGGTGGCCGCGGCGCTGGCGTTCGTCGCCGGCGCGGGGTCGCCGCTGCGAGCGCAAATGGACATGCAACGCCCCATGGAGATGCCCGCGGGGCCCCTCGGCATTCCGGAGACGCGGATGGGGTCCGGCACCTCCTGGCTTCCCGACGCCTCCCCGATGCACGACGCCCACTACATGCTGGGGCGTTGGACCCTCATGCTGCACGGGAAGGGCTTTCTTCAATACGACTGGCAGGGCGGCTCCCGCGGCGGCAACCAGCCGGGCATCGTCAACTGGGCGATGGCAGCTGCGAGTCGGCGCCTGGGCGGCGGTCAACTCCAGCTGCGGGCGATGCTCAGCGCCGAGCCGTGGACGATCGGGAGCCGCGGCTACCCGTTACTCGTCCAGTCGGGGGAGTCCTACCAGGGGACGCCTTTGCACGATCGGCAGCACCCGCATGACCTCTTCATCGAGCTCGCGGCCCTGTACGAACGCCCGGTCGCCCGGAAACTTGGGCTCTCGCTCTACGTCGCCCCGGTCGGCGAGCCCGCGGTCGGCCCTGTGGCTTTCCCGCACCGACCGTCCGCGGCGGACGATCCGTTGGCGCCGATCTCCCATCACTGGCAGGACGGTGCCCACATCACCTTTGGGGTCATGACCGCAGGGGTGTTCACGCGGAACGTGAAGCTCGAAGCGTCCTGGTTTAACGGCCGGGAGCCGGACGAGAATCGGACGAACTTCGACTATGCGGGCCGGCGACTCGATTCCTACAGCGCCCGGTTGACCGTCAATCCGGGGCCGCGCTGGAGCCTGTCCACCTGGTACGCCTACCTGAAGAGTCCAGAAGGGCTCCACCCCGACGAGTCCCTGCACCGCATCGGAGCGGGTGCGCTGACCACGCAGCGGGTCGGCACCGCCGGGACGTGGTCGAGCGCGCTGATCTACGGCGCGAACGCCCCGATCGGGACCGGGCGGCTCGCGCCGAGCGTCTTGGTGGAGAGCACCCTCGACCTGGACGGGACGAACTCGTTTTTCGGGCGCGTGGAGTACGTGCGGAAGAGCGCCGAGGACCTCGTGATCCCCTCAGTGCCCACAACGACCCAGTACAATGTCGGCGCGCTGGCCCTCGGGTACCTGCGTACGGTCGGCACCGTGGCGGGGCTCGCCGCCGGAGGAGGCGTGCACGGGTCCGTGAGCTTCGTCCCCTCGAATCTGAGTGTCGTGTATGGCACCCGCA
Source organism: Gemmatimonadales bacterium (assembly GCA_036522535.1). GTDB lineage: Bacteria > Gemmatimonadota > Gemmatimonadetes > Gemmatimonadales > GWC2-71-9 > AG12. Next base: position 1,375 of record DATDFP010000099.1, on the reverse strand, counting down.
CGCCGGCGGGAGTGGCGATCTATCTCCGGCTCCAACCGGTGGGCGCCCGCAACGGCGGGCTCCCATGACCACCATCATCACGCACAGACCTTCGGGGGCGGCGTGAGCGGCACGAGGGTGGTCGAAGCAGATGCGCACGCCGGGCACGGGGCGCACATGGTGCGGGACATGCTGCGGCGCTTCGTCGGGTCGGCGATCCTCACCGTCCCGGTCGTCCTCTACTCGCCGCTTGGCACCTCGCTCTTCGGCCGCGAGCTCGCGCCGCCATTGGGGTTGTCGCCCGGGCTTCTGGGTTTCGTCCTGACCTCGCTCGTCGTCTGGTGGGGCGGGTGGCGCTCGCGATGAGCGCGAGCACGGTCACGGTAACCGTCAATGCCCTCCTATTGCCCAGGATCGTCCCTTCGGTCCCTGGCTCTTCACGATCCTGAAGCCAACATCCGCGGCGGTCCATGACCGCTGGTGGGCTGCGCTCGGCCTCTACTGGACCACCACGGTCCCCTTCATCGCCGGATGGATGGCGCAGAAATAGTTGAACGTTCCGGCGGTGGAGAACGTGCGCGAGAACGTCGCGCCCTGAGGCAGCAGTCCGGAGAACGTCGCGTCCGTAGCCGTCACCGTGTGCTTCACCTGGTCGTCGTTCGTCCAGGTAACCCGCGTCCCCACGGGCACGGTCGTCGTATCAGGCACGAAGGTGTAGTTGAGCACGAACGGCTGGTCGGCGGGTTGGCCCGCCTGAGGCTGCGGAATGGCACCGCTCGCCCCGTCGAAGTGAATGTTGGCCCGGTAGACCCAGTCGCGCGACTGACCCGCGTCCAGGTGGCAAACGGCGCAAGCCTGAGCAGCGGCATCACCCACCACGTTCGGGGTCTTGTCCGGCCGGAATGAGGCGTACTCCCACTCGCCCGTCTGATTCACCTTGTAGCGGCGGCCGAACCACTTCTCTTTGCGCATCACGAAAATGCCAGCGAGTGCCCCACGCACGTATCGGCCCTGGGCATCCATGCTCGGCACACCCTGCGCGTCCAGTTGGGCGTGATAGGTTTCCATCACCAGGATCGACCCGAGCGCGAACGGCCGGCCGGCCAGGGCGGCCGCGTTGGCGTAGACCACGCGAACCTGCTTGTTGTCGGCCCGGTCGAAGACGTAGAACGGCGTGAACCGGGTCGCGTAACTGTCGGGTAGGCCAACTTGGTCCGCGGTCGGCTGGGGCAGTGGTGGCGGCTCCTCGGGTTGCGTCGACTCGCCACAACCTACGGCGACAGCGAGGATGCAGCATGGAACCATGATGTGGCGGAACACGATGCACCTCCTGATGTCACGGAGCTCATGATAAGGCAGGGTTGGTGCACGAAGCTGGTGGTAGCGCTCAATCCTC
>DATDFP010000098.1:0-4516 GCA_036522535.1 Gemmatimonadales bacterium | reverse complement strand
CTTGTATCGGGGTGAGCGCGCATTGCATCGTGCGCGGGAGTTGCGGGAAGCGGCGAAGCAGGCGCCCCCCGGCGCGCTCCCCGCCCTCGTCGAAGAAGTCTGCGATCTCGTTGCCCTCGCCCGCGAGTCCTAGGCTGCGCGCCGGCTGGGCCTGGGTAGGGGGGCTCCTCGTCACGATCGCGCTTCTGTACTGGACCCTGCGCGACGTCGATCCGAGCGCCGTGCTCGGCCACATGCGGCGCGCGGCGCTGTGGCCCTTCCTCGGCGGCGTCGCCCTCGCCACCCTCACGTTTCCGCTCCGCACGATCCGCTGGCGCGTCATCCTGCGCGACGTGGACGGGCGGCGCCTGCCGTGGATTCCGCTGTGGCATGCCACGGCCGTGGGCTTCATGGCGAACAACCTGCTCCCGGTCCGCGCCGGAGAAGTCGCCCGCGCCTACATGACGCGCCGCCAACTGCCGGTGCGTTTCACGACCGCCCTCGCATCAATCGGCGTGGAGCGCGTGCTCGACGGGCTCGTGCTCGTGGGCCTCATGGTGGTGCCGCTCCTGGCGCCGTCGTTCCCCCCTCACGCGACCCTGGGGGGGGCATCGGTGTCGCACCTGGCCGTGAGTGCGGCGGCCTTGTTCGGCGCGGTGCTGCTCGTCGCGCTGCTCGTCGTGCAACGGCCTGCGCAGTGCCTCGCCTTGTGGAGCCGGGCGACCGGCGCCCTCTTCTCGGCTCGCGTCGCCGAACGGCTCACCCACGTCGCAGGCGGCGTGGTCGCGGGGCTCGCGGTGTTGAAGAGCCCCGGGCGGCTCGCGCTCGTCGCGGGGTGGTCGCTCGTGCTGTGGCTCGTGAACGCGGCGTCGTTCGCGCTCTGTTTCCGCGCGTTCGGCCTTCCCGTCGCCACCGAGGGGGCGCTGCTGCTCCAGGGTCTCATCGGCTTCGGCGTCGCGCTGCCGTCTTCCCCCGGATTCTTCGGGCCCTTCGAGGCCGCAACCCGGGTGACACTGGCGCTGTACGGCATCGGCGCGGACCAGGCGGTGAGCTACGCCGTGGCGTACCACATTGCGGGGTTCATCCCTATCACGCTGCTCGGAGCGTATTCGCTGTCCCGGACGCACGTGCGGCTGGGCGAGCTGCGGCGGGCGGACGCCGCGGCCGCATAGCAGGAATGCCGCAAGACCGCCTTGAAGAAGGGCGCCCTCGGCGCGAGGGTGTTCTGAAGGACGCTGGACCTTTTTCCGCACCCCGTTAGCCGTGGCGGACCGGGTTCGGGTCGCGGCGCACGCGAAGCTCAACCTGTTTCTGCGTATTCTCTGCCGCGAGGCCCCGTCGGACTACCATCAGGTCGAAACCGCGTTCGCGCTCCTGGAGTTGGCGGACGACCTCGTCGTCACCCGCACGCCGGCCGACGTCACCCTCAGCGTGGAGGGTCCCGCCGACCTCGGACCCCCGGAGCAGAATCTCGCCGTGCGCGCGGCACGCGCGCTGCTCGATGCGACCGGGCGCAAGTTCGGCGTGGCAGTCGAGCTTACCAAGCGGATTCCGGTGCGCGCGGGGCTCGGAGGCGGCTCGAGCGATGCCGCCGCGGTCCTCCACGCCGTGAACGCCCTCGCCCACAATGCGGTCCCGCACCCCGAGGTGCTGCGCATCGGCGCGCAGCTCGGCGCGGACGTTGCCTTCTTCGCGAGCGGCGCGGCCGCAGCGCTTGCCTGGGGTCGCGGCGAGCGGTTATTCCGGGTGGAGCCACCGCCCGCGGCCCCGGCGCTCATCGCCGTGCCGCCGGTCACGATCGCGACACCCGAGGCGTACCGCTGGTGGGACGAGCTCCACCCGAGCCCGCCGGCGCGCGGGCCGGTGCTGCTCGACGCGCCCGCGTTCACGACCTGGGGGAGCGTGGGGCGGCTCGGCGGGAACGACTTCGAGATCCCCGTGTTCGGCAAACATCCGCCGCTGCGCGAGCTGTTCGAACGACTGGCGCAGACCCATCCGTACTGGGTGCGGCTCTCCGGCTCCGGCAGCGCCGTGGCCGCGGTGTATGCGAGCGAGACGTTACGCGACGATGCCGCGATGATGCTGGGCGAGAAGCGGCAGCGGTTGATCAAGACGGCGACGCGGGCGCTGCCGGCGCCGGGCCCGGCACCGGGATAGCTCGGATGGCGGGGTCGCGCCGGCAGTGGTAGCGTTGGGTCGGGATCCAGGTTCGGAGATCGCCATGCCCGAGCAGCTCATCGGCACCGTCATCCACTACTTCAAGGGGCCCAGCGTCGCCGTCGTGCACGTGACCGATGGCGAGTTGGCCGTGGGGGACCGCGTGCGCTTCCACGGCCACACGACCGATTTCACCGAGCAGATCACCTCCATGGAAGTGAACCACCAACGGGTGGAACGGGCGCAGCCCGGTGACGAGGTCGCCATCCAGATCGTGGACCGCGCGCGACCGCACGACCAGGTGCTCAAGGTGACGTAGGAGCACCGACTGTTCCCCCCCGCGGGCCCCGGGTGTAAGGTGGATCACAGCACCGAGGGCGGCAGTCCTGCCATAGGTAGACACTGGGATTATCCGACCGCGTTCATGACTCAAGCGCTTGGCTGGGCTCGACTCTGGGCAACGGCGCCACCTCTCGCCGACGCCATGGTGCGGCAAGGCGCGTGGTACCCCGTCGCCAGCCTCGGGGAGACGCGCGCCGTGCTCGAGGTCAACGGCGAGCGCGTCGCCGTACCCAACGACTTCCTCGAGATTCGCCCGCGTCGCCCCGACCGCTTCACGGTCGTCTACCGGCCGCGCGATAGCGCCAACCCCGCGCGCGGCACGCGCTCGGACCTGGGGCGCATCTACGCCGTGTGTCCGGCATGCAGCTCGCGCGCGCAACTGATCGGGCGTCCGTCAGAGACCAAGTGCCCGAAGTGCGGGCTTCGCGGGGAGATCGCCTGGTGGGAGACAGGGTGAGCGCTCGAGCTCCGCACCGCTCCGGATGAGCCGCGTGCCCCGAGCGCAACGCCCGGGGCGATTTGTTGGCTATGAACTACAGGTAGAAGCTTTCGTCTTCCGGCGCGACTCGAGCCTCACGAAGGGGACGCGGAGAGGTACGCCGGATACCAGACCCAATAGCGGGCAACGTCGTAATCGAAGGCTCGGCTCCCCACCATCCCCCTCACAATCGCCAGGAGCCCAGCCTCGGGATCATCATTCACGTTGTGTCGGGCCAGTGCGCGATAGTCCCAGCGACGGCCGTGTGCGAACTCGCCGAACGGGAGCGTGTCGGCCGACCACACCGCGAGGACCGTGCCCGCGCCCCCGCGCTCGTCCACGAAGAACGCCGCAAGATCTCCGCGGCTGTGGACCTCGATGGTCTGGCCGCCGCGCACGAAATTGTCGTCGCCGGGATTCAGAGGAAACAGAACGCTGACCTTACCGGCGGCGTCGGCCCGGAGGACCACGACGTATCCATCATCGCTCGCGCGGAGGAATACTCGGGCGGGGCCGGCGCGGCGGAGGATATGGAAATTGAGCCACACGTGAACCGGCACGTCGCGACGCGGCGCTACCGGAGGAGTGACCGGTGAGGGCAACACCGTGCAGAGCAGAACGAACGCCGGGAGCATGCTTCTCCCTATACGATACGCCGGTATACAATACGCCGGTCGCCGGCGCGGTCAATGGGCGGCAGCGGCCGGTCGCCAAACGGTTCGGAGCCTTCCAAGGAGTCCCGAGCCTCTCTAAGTTGAGGCCAGCCATCACCGCTGGCCCCTCGTCCAACGGCAGGACACCAGACTTTGGATCTGGGAATGGTGGTTCGAGTCCACCGGGGCCAAGTCAGTGCCACGCCTCCGTCTTCACGTCCGCGAGAACCGATTCCAGAGGGTTGAGCTCGAGCCCCTTCGGCTCTGCCGGGAGGTTGAGCGTCCCTTCCGTGCCCGATCCGGTCACGTTCACCCGCACCAACGCATGCCCGCCGTCGCCGAAGTCGATTTTGAGAGGCACCGGCATCGTGAACTGCTTGGGCACATCCTCCTGACGCACCCGCACTCGCAAGAGATAGTGGCCGTCGTGCGTCGCCTCGGCGTGCCAGGAGAGGATGTACGTCGGGATCGCCGTGCCGTCGATCCACTGGTCGAAGAACCAGCTCATCGGTAGTCCGACGTGGCGCTCGACCACTCGCTGGAAGTCCCGGGTGGAGACTTCGCTGGCGGGTCGCTCAGTGACCCACCGCGTCGTCTGCACCTCACCCTCGACGTGAGAGTCCACCAGCCGGCCGATGCTCGCGAAGCGGTATTTGCTGGGCGTGTGAAACGTCAGCTCCATGTCCGCGGCCGGCCACTCGGCGTACCGCGGGTTCGAAGGAGCGTAGCGGGGGAACCATGTCTGCGACTCTTTGACGAAGAACCAGGTCGCAGCGGTCCCCGACGGAGCGCGCGTAGCCTTCAAACTGGAGAGTGGCATAGCGATTCCCGAAGACGACCGCGACGAGGTCACCCTTGTGCAATAAGCAGCGGCGCCCCGTGCTGAGATGAAGCGCCACGTTCCTCC
>DATDFP010000097.1:0-5401 GCA_036522535.1 Gemmatimonadales bacterium | reverse complement strand
TTTTCATGATGTCGGCGACGCCCGTGCCGTCGTACCCGCTTCGCCGAATGGCGCGCGCGGCGGCCCCGACGATCCGTTCGTGGGTGACCTCCTTGCGGCCTGGGGCGGTCCGCCCGGCGGTGGCAGCGCTCATATGATGAGCATCATATATCAATCGGGCGCGGAGCGCAAGAGGCCGGGGCGGGTTGTGAGTTCTGTTGTGATTCTACTGCAATTCCCGGTCGATCTTCGGGGTCCAAGTCACAGACCACCCTGACGGCGATATTCGCCGTCTACGCCTTTGCCTTGCTCGCCGCTCTACTCACCGCCGGCAAGCTCTCCGACCACCTCGGCCGCAGGCCGGTGCTGGCCGTCGCCCTGGTCGTGCAGACCGCAGGGATGGTGGCGTTCGTCGTCGCCCGGAGCATCGCCGCCCTCTACGTCGCGCGCATCCTGCAGGGCATCGGAACCGGGATCGCCACCGGCGCGATCAGCGCTTGGCTCCTCGACCTCGAGCCGCCCGACAGACGTGGGCTAGGGAGCGTCGTCGGCGGCATCGCTCCGATGGCGGGCATCGCGGCGGGAGCGCTCGGCTCCGGCTTGCTCGTCCAGTACGGGCCCGATCCGCCCCGGCTAGGTCGCGAGCTCGTCGAACTTGAACACTTTGTATGAGCCCCCTGCGAGGTAGAGCAGGGCGAGCGCGACCTGAAGGACCCACAAGAGGACATTCATCGGTAGTCTCCTTTGGCTCTCTTTGTCTTCCGCTTCATCGATGTTGACCGATCCATGCGGTCGAGGTCGACCGACTGCCGTGACGAGACCAGGGGGCTCAGTATCGCGCGGCGGCTCGGCTCCGCGATGACCGCAGACACGGATTCTCTGGTCTCGGTATGCTCCACGGAGCATGTCGTGCCAAGGCACCCAAAGGAGGCGGAGGCCACGCGGAACGTCCAACATCGGGGGTTGCATAGATAACGCCCCCGGGGTATGATACGCAACACAGAAGTTGCACATTGACGAGATGGTCCCCCCGCGACCGGGGAGGGCACGAACCCATGCCGACCATGCTGCGCACCTCCGCGACGGCCACCGCACTGGTGGCGACGCTCGGCCTCGCCGCCGCAGCCTGGGTCGTCGCGGTCCCGCAGATGCACGGGATGGACATGGGCGTCGCGACCCGGCTCGGCTCGTTCCCGTTCTTCGTCGCCCTGTGGATGGCGATGATGGCGGCGATGATGCTCCCGGGCGCGGCCCCGGCGGTCTGGAGACACGCCCACGCCAGCAGTCGTGTGCGCGCCGTGCTGCTGTTCGTCGGGTCGTACCTCGCCGTCTGGACACTCGTCGGCGCCCTGGTGTATGCGGTGTACCGGCCACACGGGTCTTCCGCCGCCGGCGTGCTCGTGATCGCGGCAGGTGTCTACGAGGTCACGCGGCTCAAGCGGGACTGCCGCCGGCGCTGCCTCGAGAGCGTCCGCTCCGGCGTCGCGTTCGGGCTCTCCTGCGTCGGCTCGAGCATCGGACTGATGCTGATGCTGGTGGCGCTGGGCGTCATGAACGTCACCTGGATGGCCGCGATCGCCGTCCTGGTCCTCGCCCAGAAGCTCCTGCCTGCGAACGCCGCCCTCGATGTGCCGCTGGCTCTGGCGATCGTCGCACTCGGCATCCTGATCCTCGTCGCGCCCGCGTCCGTTCCCGGACTTATGCCACCGATGTAAGACTTCCACCAAGCAAAAAGAGAAGACCATGCAGCGACCGAAGATCGTATCGAGAGATGAGTGGACCGCCGCCCGCAAGCGGCTGCTCTTGAAGGAGAAGGAGCTCACCCGCCAGCGCGACGCGCTCGCCGCCGAGCGTCGCACGCTGCCGATGGTAGCGATCGAGAAGGAGTACGTCTTCCAGGGGCCGGAGGGGCGCCGCACGCTCGCCGATCTGTTCGAGGGAAAGCGGCAGCTCCTCGTCTATCACTTCATGTTCGGTCCCGAATTGGGGCGACGAGAGGTGCCCGGCCTGCTCGTTCGTGGCCGACAGCTTCGCGGGCAGCCTCGTGCACCTCGCCGCCCGCGACACGGCGTTCGCCGTGATCTCGCGCGCGCCGCTCGACAAGATCACGCCCTTCCAGCGGCGGATGGGGTGGACTTTCCCCTGGCTGTCGTCATTCGGGACCGACTTCAACTACGACTTTCAGGTGACGCTCGACGACGCGCATGCCGTGTACAACTACGCGCCCGTCACGGCGCAACCGGCCGAGCGGCCGCAGGAGGGCGAGCGGGAGGGGCTCAGCGTGTTCTTCCGCGACGGCGCGCGCGTGTTCCACACCTACTCGACGTACCAGCGCGGCCTCGACCCGCTGCTCACCACGTACACCTGCCTCGATCTCACGCCCCTCGGCCGCCAGGAAGAGGACGGCATCATGGGGTGGGTTCGTCACCACGATAAATACTGAGGAGACAATGACCGATCACAAGACTGGAACCCGGGCAGAGTGGCTGGCGGCCCGGCTCGAGCTCCTCAAGGCCGAGAAGGAGCTGACCCGGCAGAGCGACGAGCTGGCGCGCCGGCGGCAGGAGCTGCCCTGGGTGCGAATCGACAAGCGGTACCGCTTCGAGACCGACGATGGCAAAGCGTCCCTCGCCGATCTCTTCAGGGGACGCTCGCAGCTCCTCATCTATCACTTCATGTTCGGGCCCGAGTACACGGCAGGGTGTCCGGCCTGCTCGTCGATCGCAGACGGCTTCGACGGCTTCGTGGTGCACCTCGCGAACCACGACGTGATGCTCTGGGCGGTGTCGCGGGCGCCGATCGAGAAGCTGCAGACGTACAAACGCCGGATGGGATGGAGCTTCCCGTGGGCGTCGTCCTTCGGCAGTGACTTCAATTACGACTTCCAGGCCGCGTGTACCGAGGAGCAGCAGAAGACCGGTGGCGCCGAGTACAACTTCCGACCGATGCCCGCCATGAAGCCCGAGTCCGCCAAGGAACTGCGTCTGACCGAGTGGGCGGCCCGGAGCGGCACCGACTGGCCGACCTACATCCGCGAGCTTCCCGGGATGAGCGCGTTCGCGCTCATCGAGGGCGTCGTGTATCACACGTACTCGGCGTACGCGCGCGGGGTGGATGGCCTCTGGGGCATGTACCAGTGGCTCGACCGGGCTCCGCTCGGGCGCAACGAGGCCGGGGCGGAGGGGGGGCCCCTCAACTGGTTCCGCCGCCACGACGAGTACGACACAGGCGCGAAGCCATGACCGGCAAAGCCCGAAACGCTCAGGACAAGCCGAGCACCGACCGTATCGAAAAGCGGATCGTGCTTCGCGCTCCCCGTTCGCGCGTGTGGCGCGCGATCACCAGTGCGAAAGAGTTCGGCACATGGTTTCGGATGAACCTCGACGGCGAGTTTGCCGAGGGCGCGACGGTCCGGGGGAGGGTCACCCATCCGGGATACGAGCATGTGACACTGGAGATGCTCGTAGAGCGGATCGAGCCCGAACGCTACTTCTCGTATCGCTGGCACCCCTACGCGATCGACCTCAAGGTGGACTACTCGAAGGAGCCCACCACGCTGGTCGAGTTCACGCTCGCGGAGACAGAGGGCGGCACCGCCGTCACGATCGTCGAGTCCGGCTTCGATCGCATCCCGCTCGCCCGCCGCGCCGAGGCGTTCCGCATGAACGACCAGGGGTGGGCCGGGCAGATCAAGAACCTGGCGAGCTATGTCGCGTAGCCGCGGCGCTGCGGCTGCGAAGCTGACCGAGGCGGTGCCGCTGTTCGCCGCCCTGGGAGACGCGACACGGCTCGGCCTGCTGGGACGCCTGTCCGTCGACGGGCCGCTCTCGATCACCCGTCTCAGCCAGGGCACGGGGGTCACCCGTCAGGCCATCACGCGGCACCTCCACACGCTCGGTGAAGCGGGCTTGGTGCGCAGCGCCCGCCGCGGGCGCGAGCGGGTCTGGGAACTGGACGTGAAACGCCTGGAACGAGCCCAACGGTACCTCGATCAGGTCGCCGCGCAGTGGGACGCGGCCGCCCACCGCTTAAAAGCGTTCGTCGAGGATCCGTGACGGCCGGCCTATTCCCCGAACCTCTCGAACCGGTACGCGAGCTCCGGGCCCCCGGCCGAGTCCACGAGTGCCGGACGCCCTCGGTCCTGATCGACGAGGACCGGGTGGTGGAGATCCAGGAGTTACTCAGGTTACGCATCAGGCACAATGGTGCATTCGATGCCGTCGAGCGGAAAACCAGACAAAAGGTCGAGGTCGTCCAACAGAGGATCCGTGATCTCCAGCGGATGAGGCGCGCGCTGGAGCGGCTGGCTGCGGCGTGCGCAGCCCGCCGGCCGACGGACGACTGCCCGATCCTCGAGGTCCTGGAAGACCATGACGACACCACGCACTAAGACGGCGCTCGCCGTCGCCGGTGGCGTGACCGCCGCTGTGGCATCGACGCTGTGCTGCGCCGGACCGCTGGTCGCCGTGGCGCTCGGCCTGAGCGGCGCCGGGCTCGCCGCGACATTCGAGCCGCTGCGGCCCTACTTCATTGGTGGCACCGTGCTCGCCCTCGGTTTCGGCTTCGTGGTGCTGCGTCGGGACGAGAGGAGGGCGTGCGAGACCGGCACATTGTGTGCGTCGCCGATCGCTCGCCGCCGGATGAGGAGGGCGCTCTGGAGTGCCACCATCGTCGCGATCCCGTTAGTCACCTTCCCTTGGTGGTCGAAATTCCTTCTCCGCTAGGAAGACTGACCGTGACCGATTGCTGTGGCCGCCTCCATTGTTACTTCACCGGTCCCTTCTTGCTGCTCGGTGCCGTGGTGACGCTCACCTACGGCCTGGGCGTCCTGCCGCTCGGGCCGGGTCGCTGGGGCTCGATCGGCCTGGTGGTCGCGCTGGGAAGCTGTTTCCTCGTGTGCGTCCCGGAGTGGATTTGGGGGAGGTACGTCACGCGGGCTCGTCCCGCAGGGGGATAAGCATGCTGTCATCAGCCAGGGCGGGGCTCGTTGTTGTCGCCGGACTCACGGGCGCGGCGTTCCTGTGTCCGCTGTGCGGCGGAGGAATCCATGCGGCGAGGGCGCAGAATCTCGCGGCGGCCGGCCAGACTCCGGATACGGCCACCGTGCGACTGCACATCTCGCGGATGACGTGTGGGAGCTGTCCGGTAACAGCGCGCATCGCGTTGAGGCGGCTTGCGGGCGTATACCGCGCAACGGTGACCTTGGACGACAGTCTCGGCGTCGTGCGGTACGACCCGCGGAAAGTCACTCCGGCCCAGATCGCCGCTCATTTGACCCAGTTGACCGGATTCGGCGCGACAATTCTTCCGCCTGCCGGGGACGACCGGCCGAGCCGGCCCTGACTCGCCACGCCGTGAACCTGGTTACGATTTCGAACCTCACTTGCCCGCTCTGCGGCCATCGGGAGGCCGTGCGCATGCC
>DATDFP010000096.1:0-12218 GCA_036522535.1 Gemmatimonadales bacterium | reverse complement strand
CGACGAGATTGGTCGGGAGATGGGTCACCCGCACCGCGCTGTCCGTGGTGTTGACGCTCTGGCCACCCGGGCCGGAGGAGCGGAACACATCGATCCGCAGGTCCTTCTCCTCGATTTTGACGTCGATGTCTTGGGCCTCGGGGAGCACCGCTACCGTGGCGGCGGAGGTGTGGATCCTCCCCTGCGCTTCCGTAACGGGCACGCGCTGCACGCGATGCACGCCTGACTCGTAGCGCAGCGTGCCGTAGGCGCCGGGACCCCGGGCAGCGAAGATCGCCTCCTTCAGTCCCCCTAAATTTCCCTCGGAGAGGGACACGACCTCGACCTTCCACCCTTTCCGCTCGCAGTAGCGCGTGTACATGCGGAACAGCACGGCGGCGAACAGCGCCGCTTCATCGCCGCCCGTCCCGGCGCGGATTTCGACGATTGCGTCGCGGTCGTCCATCGGATCCGCGGGCACGAGCAGCAGGGCGAGCTGGCGCTCGCAGCGCTCCACCTCCGGGCGCAGCCGCTCCACGTCGGCGCGGGCGAGCTGCGCCAACTCTGGGTCCTTGTCTTGCAGGACTTCGCGCGCCTCCGCCAGCTCCTTCTGGAGGCGGGCGAGGCGGGCGCTGGTCTGACGGATTTGCTCGAGGCGCGCATGCTCGCGGCCGAGCTCTCTCAGCTTGGCGGGGTTCCGGGCGGTCTCGGGGTCGGCCAACTCGCGGGCGACCTCCTCCGCCCGTGCGAGCGCCTGGCGGAGTCGGGCCTCCATGACTCAGCGGGCGGTCTTCTCCGTCCCGTACTTCCGGCGGAACCGCTCCACGCGCCCGGCCGTATCCATCAGCTTCTGCTTGCCGGTGAAATACGGGTGGCACTTGGCGCAGATCTCCACGTGAATCACGGGGACCGTGGACCGCGTCACGAAGCTATTGCCGCAGGCGCACTGCACGGCGGCCCGCTGATAGGTAGGATGGATTCCAGGTTTCACTGCTCACTTCCCCTGCCGAGGTCAAGACCGCCCGAAACGTCGAAATATAGCTGGGACCGCAACTTGGCAGCAAGCCACTCGGCCTCAAACGAATTGACACCGAGCACGCTACTACGTAAGCTTGCGCACCTCCTCCTGACCTCTAGGGAACGCGAGCGTGTCTGTTACGGCCATTCTCCAGCAGGTGCCGCTGTTCAGCCAGTTGTCCCCCACAGAGCTTGAGCGCGTGGCGGAGATCACCCGCGAGCGCAGCTATCCCCGCAACTCCGTCATTCTCTTCGAAGACGACCCGGGCGACGCCCTCTACGTCGTCGCCCAGGGGCAAGTCAAAGTGGTGCTCATCGGAGAGGATGGCCGCGAGGTCATCCTTTCGGTGCTCGGGGAAGGCGACTTTTTCGGCGAGATGTCCCTCATCGACGAGGAGCCCCGCTCAGCGCACGTGATCGCGATGGAGGATTCGAACCTGCTCGTCATCCGGCGCGAGGACTTCCAGGTCATCCTGCAGCAGTCCCCCGGCATTGCCCTGGCGCTCCTCCGGGAGCTGTCGCGCCGGCTGCGGCGCGTGGACGAGAAGGTCGGCAGCCTCGTGCTCCTCGACGTCAACGGCCGTGTCGCGCAGCTCCTGCTCGACCTCGCCGACGAGGCCGGGTCGGACCGCATCACCCGCCGCCTCACACACCACACCATCGCGCAGATGATCGGCTCGAGCCGCGAGACGGTGAGCCGCACGATGCGCGAGCTGGTCGAGAAGGGCTACATCGAGATCAGCCGCCGGGAGATCCTGATCCGGGACCGAGCCGCGCTGGAGGCGTCCGCCGGACGGTCGTGAGTTGCGTCACGACCGACCGGTGAGGCCGCGGCTTGCTCTACGTGCTGAATTTTCCATAACTTAGCTCTGAGTATCGCGTGCGGAGACGGATGGCCTGCACGGTGACGTTCTGGGGGACCCGGGGCTCGATTCCGACCCCCGGCCCCCACACGGCGCGCTACGGCGGGAACACGCCGTGCGTCGCGGTGGCGGGCGCCGAGGGAGAACTGGTCGTCCTCGACGCCGGCACCGGCATTCGGGCGCTCGGCATGCAGCTGGTCGAGCGGCAGAACGGCGCGGTGCAGGCGGAGATCCTCTTGTCGCACGCGCACTGGGATCACATCCAAGGGCTGCCGCACTTCAAGCCGTTCTTCGCGCCGGGCAACACCGTGCGGATCTGGGGCGCCCGGCAAGGGACGACGTCGCTCGAGGCGATCCTGCGCCAGCAGATGGACCCCGCGGTGTTTCCGGTGCCGCTCGACGCGCTCTCGGCCCGGCTGACGGTGCAGCACATCGAGCCGGGGGAGTTCACCGTGGGCGCGTTCCGGGTGGGGGCGATCAAGCTGCGCCACCCCGGCACCACGCTCGGCTACCGGCTCACGCCCTCGGCCGGAGGGCCAAGCCTCGCGTACGTGACCGACAACGAGCTCGGGTCGGGCGGCCATTACGACATTCCCGCCACCTGGCGGCGGGACCTGGTGGCGTTCCTCGCGGATGCGGACCTCCTGATCCACGACGCGATGTACACGCCGGAAGAGCTCGAGCAGCACCGCGGATGGGGCCACTCGACCTCCGAAGAGGCGGTCGCGCTGGCTGCGGAAGCAGCGGTGAAGCGGCTGGTGTTGTTTCACCACGAGCCGGAGCATGACGACCGAGAGATGGACGCTCTGCTCGACGGCGCGCGCCGCCAAATCAAGCAGCGCGCCCAGGCGGTGGACGTGCTGGCGGCCCGGGAAGGCATGACCCTCACCCTTTGACGCAGAGGTGGCCCATGCGTTTGGGCGCGCCTGCCTCGACACGATCCGCAACCTCGCGATGCGCTCGATGAACGCGGGGCTCGAGCGCGCCAGGGCCGCCTAGCCGGAACCGTGCGGTACGTTCTGCTTCACACCCGGGCGTGGCAGCCGGCCAGCGTCGCACCCGCGTTCGACGGCGCGCAGATCGATGTGCGCGAAGTGCGCTTGCCGCGCGACCTGGGCGTGGACGAGCGGCCGAGCGTGTTCCTGCTCGACTCCGAGAGCCGATCCATCTTCCCGGTCGACGTGCTGCAGGCGTTCGTGGACGCCGGTGGCGCCATCGTGGCGCTCGGGCGCGGCGGCGAGCCGGACGTGCCCTCGGACTTGCCGGCCGAGCTGCTGTCCGGATTCGTGCCGCACCCGGTCGGCCCGCGACAGCTGCTGGTGGCGGTGCGCGCGGGCTACCGCGAAGCGGCGGCCCGGACGGAGACCGCCCGGGCGCGGGCCGAGGCGGCGAGCCGCAGCCGCGAGATCGGCGAGCTGACCCGGATCGGCGTCGCGCTCGGGACGGAGCGCGACCTGAAGCGGTTGCTCGACCTGATCCTGACCCAGGCCCGGCGCATCACGTCGTCCGACGCCGGCAGCCTGTATCTGATCGAGACCAGCCCGCAGGGCCCGAAACGCCTGCGGTTCCGGCTGGCGCAGACCTTCTCCAAGCCGGAGGCGCCGTTCGTCGAGTTCACCATGCCGATGGACCGGACGAGTCTCGCGGGCTACACGGCGGTCACCGGCGAGCCGCTCGTCATCGACGACGCGTATTTCCTCCCTCCCGACGTCGAGTACAGCATCAACCGCTCCTTCGACGAGCGCTACGGCTACCGCACGAAGTCGATGCTCGTGATCCCCATGAAGGATCACAAGGAACGGGTGATCGGCGTGCTGCAGCTGATCAACCGCAAGCGCAGCTTCGACGCCGTGCTCGCGACCACGCCGGACGTCCAGGAAGAGGTCGTGCCGTTCTCGAAGCGCACGGTCGAGCTCGTCACCGCCCTCGCCGGCCAGGCCGCGGTCGCGATCGAGAACAGCCAGCTGTACGAGGAGATCGAGCGTCTGTTCGAGGGGTTCGTGAAGGCGGCGGTCCACGCCATCGAACAGCGCGATCCCACGACGTTCGGGCACAGCGGCCGAGTGGCGAACATGACCGTGGGCCTGGCCGCGATCGTAGACCAGACGGACGAGGGCCCGTACCGCGGCGTGCGGTTCACGCGCGAGCAGGTCCGCGAGATCCGGTACGCCGGCCTGCTCCACGACTTCGGCAAGGTGGGCGTGCGGGAGCAGGTGCTCGTCAAGGCGAAGAAGCTCTACCCGCTGCAACTCAACCTCATCAGGCAGCGCTACGATTACGTGCGCCGGACCGCGGAACGGGAATTCTGGCGGAGACGTGCGGAGTTCCTCGAAGCGCACGGGCATGAGGGATATGAGGACTTCCTGAGGAGCATCGAACAGGAGCACGCCCGCCAGCTCACCGAGCTCGAGAAGTTCCTCGATGCCGTGCACCGGGCGAACGAGCCGACCGTTCTCCCCACGACACGATTCGACGACCTTACGACGCTCGCCCGCCAGACCTACGAGGACGCCGCGGGAGAGAAACGCCCGTATCTCACCGACGAGGAAGTCCGCTATCTCACGATTCCGAAGGGCAGTCTCGACGGGGCGGAGCGGCTCGAGATCGAGAGCCACGTCACGCACACGTACCGCTTCCTGAAACAGATCCCCTGGACGCGCGAGCTGCAGGACATCCCCGAGATCGCCTTCGGCCATCACGAGAAGCTCGACGGCCGCGGGTACCCGCGCCGCGTGACGGGTGACGCGATCCCGGTCCAGACGCGGATGATGACGATCAGCGACATCTACGACGCGCTGACCGCCGCAGACCGGCCCTACAAATCCGCCGTGGCCCCGGCGCGCGCGCTCGACATCATGGCCGAAGAGGTGCGAGCCGGCCAGCTCGACCAGGAGCTGTTCCGGCTGTTCGTCGAGGGTAAGGTGTACGAGGGGAACGGTTAGCGCAGCAGCAGCCGCACCGCCACGAGCATCAGAAACACCGCGAAGGCCTTGCGCAGCGCGGCGTCGGTGAGCATCCCGGCCAGCTTCGCGCCCGCCAGGGCGCCAAGGAACAGGCCCACCGCCAGCACCGCGGCGTAGGCGACGTTGACCTGGCCCCGCTTGTAGTACTCGAGAGCGCCGAGCAGGCCGACGGGCAGGAGCAGGGCCGTGAGCGACGTCCCATTGGCGGTGTGCTGGGGCAACCCCAGGAGCAGCACCAGCCCGGGGACGATGACGACGGCGCCTCCGATGCCGAACACTCCGGACACCACGCCCGCCACGAGGCCGATCACGCTCACCAGCACCCAGTTCATCGGTCGTCTCCTTAGCCCGGAGTCCCCCAGCCGCCGCCGCCCGGAGTCTCGATGCGCAGCACGTCGCCCGGCTCGAGCAGCGTGCCCACCTTCGAGGGAAGCGGCGTCCCGTTCAAGATAGTGCGCCCGGGCGCGCCGTGCCCTCCCGCGGCGGCGCCCTGTGGCGCGTGGCGCCGGCGCTCGGCGAGGATGCTCGCCTCCATCGGCACGAGCGCCTCGAACTCGCGAATCACGCCGTCCCCGCCGGCCCACTTTCCGGCGCCCCCGCTCCCCCGCCGCAGCGCGTAACGCCGCACGCGCAGCGGATACTCGAGCTCGAGCACCTCGATCGGCGTATTGCGCGTATTGGACATGCCCACGTGGACGCCCGAGGGCCCGGGCCCCGTCGGGGACGCGCCCTGGCCACCGCCGATGGTCTCATAGTAGGTCCACGCCCGCCCGTTCCGCCCCGAGAGGTCCATCCCGCCGAAGGTGACGTTGTTCATGGTGCCCTGCCCCTGCGCCGGCACGGCGATGCCCCCGCGCGCGAGCGCGAGAAACACCGTGTCGGCTATGCGCTGCGACGTCTCGACGTTCCCGGCGGCAACGGCGCTGGGATGTCGCGCGTTCACGAGGCACCCCTCCGGCGCCGTCACACGCACCGCACGCTCCACGCCGCCGTTTGTGGGCACGTCGGCCGGCAGCAGGGTCCGCACCACGAACAGCACGGCGGAGCGCGCGACCGCCAGCGGGCAGTTCACGTTCCCCCGCGCAGTCGGGGCGGTGCCGGTGAAGTCCGCGTGAAACACCCCGTCCTGTATGTCCACCCGCACCGCGATCGCCAGATCGGCGTCGTCCACCCCGTCACCCTCGAGCGAATCCACGGCGGCGAGTCCCGTGGCCGTCATGCGCCCCAGCCCCTCGCGTGCGCGGCGCTCTGCGTAGACAATGAGGTTCCGGGCCGCGTCCTGGACGGCCGCCCACCCGTAGCGCTTCACGAGCGCCCGCACCCCATCCGCGCCGCGCTCGACCGCCGCCCGCTGCGCCGCGAGGTCGGCCCGGCGGGCGTCCGGCGTGCGAACGTTGGCGAGCAAGAGCCGCTCGACTTCGGGCGTCAGCCGGACCGCCGGCAGGATGACTCCCTCGGCAAAGATCTCCCGCGCGCCCGAGGGCATACTGCCCGCCTGAACCCCTCCGACGTCGGAATGGTGCGCCCGGACGACGCCGTAACCACCCACGGCGCCCTCGACCTCGATCGCGCCGATGAGGGTGATGTCGGGGAGATGCGAGCCCCCCGTGTACGGATCATTGAGGATGAAGACGTCGCCCGGACGCGGGTCGAGCGCTCGCACGGCGGTCACGGACTCCGGCATTGCCCCGAGGTGCACCGGGATATGGGCCGCCTGGGCGACCATCGTGCCCTCGGCGTCGAACAGCGCGGCGGAGCAATCGCGCCGCTCCCGGATGTTGGGCGAGACGCTCGAGTGGATCAGCACGAGTCCCATCTCTTCGGCGACCGAGGCGAAGGCATGACCCATGACCTCGAGGCCAACCGCGTCCAACGTCATCGCCGCTCCAGCACCAGGGCCCCCGAGCGGTGGGCGGTGCCCCGCCAACCGGGCTCGATCAGCGCCGTGGCATCGCGGCCGGCGGCGACGGCGGGGCCGTCCAGCGTCACCCCGGGGGCGAGGTCGTCGAGAGGCCAGAGGCCAGCCGTGAGCCGTTCGCCATTCAGGGTGATGGCACGGCGACCCGCCGGCGCACGGGCCCCACGATTCGTGGCCGCGAACCGCGGCAGCGGCCCCTCGCGCAGCGCGACCACCCGCAAGTTCACGATTTCGATGGGTTGGCCGCTTCCCCTGTGTCCGTAGCGCGTCTCGTGCGCGGCCCGGAACGCGTCCGCGATCTTTCGAGGATCGTCCTCGGCAACCGGGACCGTCACTTCATACCCCTGCCCCGCAAACCGACAGTCGGCGAACCTCAGACAGGCGGCGCCCGGCACCTGCCGGGCCCCCTCCATCAGGATAGACGCGTAGGCCCGTCCGATTTCCCGCGCGTCGAGCTGGCCAAGCGGGCGATGAAACGAGGCCAGCACGTCCACTCGCTCGGCCGCGGCCGCCAGTCCGAGGGCGCTCAGCACCCCCGGATGGGGCGGGATGACGATCGAACCGATGCCGAGCGCATCGGCGAGGGCGCAGCCGAACAGCGGGCCCGCGCCCCCGAAGGTGAGGAGCGCCATGCGGCGGGGGTCGAGCCCGCGCGCCACGCTCACTCGCTTGAGCGCCCGGGCCATCACCGCCGTCGCCACCGCGACGATCCCCCCAGCGATCCCCGCGGCCTCGCCGGCTCCCCCCACTACCGGACCGAGCGCCGCCACCGCGCCCTCGGCCGCGGCCGGATCGAGCCGGACGGCGTCCGCGAGCGGGCTCGAGGCATCAAGCCAGCCAAGGACGAGGCACGCATCGGTCACGGTCGGCCGCGTGCCGCCGCGACCGTAGCACGCCGGACCGGGGACCGCGCCCGCGCTGTCGGGGCCGACCTTGAGAGCGCCGCCGTCGTCGATCCGAGCGATGCTACCGCCGCCCGCGCTCACCGACTCGATGAGAATCGATGGCAGCGCGATAGGGATTCCCGCAATCGAACCTCCCCCGCCCCCCGGGACGCCCCCGCCTCCGTCAGTGACGGCTGCTCCCCCGGTCACGAGGCTCGCATCGGCGCTGGTGCCGCCCATGTCCAGCGTGAGGAGCTCCGTGAAGCCCACGGCCGCGCCGACGAGTCGCGCACCCACGACCCCTCCGGCCGGGCCCGAAAGCGCGAGCGAGGCGGCGCGCTCCGCGGCGGCCGCCGGATCGAGCGTACCGCCGGCCGATGTCATTATCCGGAGCGCCGGCACGCCGCGGGAACGCACGTCCCGATCGAGACGCGACAGATGCGCGGCAACCTTCGGCCGCAGGTACGCCTCGGCCACCGTCGTGCTCGTGCGCTCGAACTCCCGGAACAGCGGGAGCACCTCGTGGCTCGCCGCGACTGGGACGCCGGGCGCCGCCGCGCGCAACGCCGCGGCGATGCGGCGCTCGTGCTCGGGATACCGGAACGCGAACAGGAAGGCCACCGCCACGGACTGCGGCTCGAGCTCCCGCACCGCCGCGACGACCCGCGCGACCTCCGCATCGGTGAGGGACTCGAGCGCCCCCTCGGGCCCCATCCGCTCGGCGACCCCCACGACGCAGCGCCGCGCCACGAGCGGAGCCGGGTGATCGCGGGCGAGATCGTACAGATCGGCTCGGTCCTGACGCCTGAGCCACAGCAGGTCCTCGAAGCCGCGCGTCGTCACCAGCACGACGCGCGCGCCGCTCTGCTCCAGCAGGGCATTGGTGGCGATCGTGGTCCCGTGAACCAGGAGGTCGATCGGGAGCCGGGGAGGGCCGCCATCGAGCGCGTCGAGCGCTCGAAACATCCCGACGGCCGGGTCGTCGGGCGTCGTCACGACCTTGCGGACCTCGATTGCGCCGTCCTCGCGCAGCGCCACGAGGTCGGTGAAGGTGCCGCCGACGTCGACGCCGACCCTCACCGCCACGGCCGCGCCCCACCAATGCGGAATGCGGAATGCGGAATGCGGAATTCATCGTGCGGGCTTCGAACCACGACGCCAGCCAACAAACACGACCACGGTCCGATCAATTCCGCATTCCGCATTCCACAATCCGCACTTTCAGTGGCCCCGCGTCCAGCCCAGCACCACCACCACGCCGGCGAGCCCCACCGTGGCCAGCACACAGAGCGTCCCGACCCAGTCTCCGAGGCGCACGTAGAAGGTGACGACGTCGCTGGTGCGCAGCCGACCCGCAACGGTGGCCTCCTGCTCGAGGCCCGTCGCCTCATGGGTCCGGCCCAGCGGGTCCACGAACTCGGAGATTCCGTCGTTCGCGGCGCGCGCGATGCCGAGCCGCGTCTCGATCGCCCGCAGCACGAGGTGGCTCGCATGCTGGTACGGCCCGGCGGAACGGCCGAACCAGGCGTCGTTCGTGATGTTGACCAGGAAGTCCGCGCCGGCGCGCCGGTACTTGCGCGGCAGGTCCTCGAAGGCCGATTCGTAACAGATGAGGACCCCGAACCGGCCGATGCGCGCCCGATAGACGGGCAGGTCGCGCCCTCGCGCGAATCCGCCGGACCAGCGGCCGAGGCCCGGCAGGCTGCGGAACAGCCGGACGGGGAAAAAGGGCACCCGCTCGACGACGGGAACGAGATAGTGCTTGCCGTACACGGGCGCCGCGCGCCAGCTCCCCGTCGAGTCGTAGAAGAACGCCGCGTTGTAGGAGTCGTACGATCCGCCGGGATGCAAGACCGCATGAATGCCGCCAGTGAGGATCGGGGTCCGGCTGTCCCGGGCGAGCGCCGCGAACTGCGCGTCCCAGGCGGGCTGCCCCGCGAGCCAGCCTGGAATCGCCGCTTCGGGCCAGACGAGCAGATCGAGGTGGGAGGCCGCGAGTACCCGGCGTGACATCCCGACGAGCTTTGCTACCACGCTGTCCGCGTGCGCCGGGTCCCATTTTTCGCGGAAGCCTTCATTCGGCTGAATCAGCCCAACCCTGCCGACCTCGCGCAGCGGCAGCGTCCGGGCGCGCCACTGTCCGTAGCCGAAGGCGAGCAGCACCGTCGCCGTCACCACCGCGACGCGCCCCACACCCCGGCGCCACGCGCCGCGCGAGGCGCACGCCTCCACCAGCACCACATTGCACCAAGCCACCCACAGCGTCACGCCTCGCGCGCCGGCGAGATCGGCCCACTGCACGAGCGCGGGTGCGTCCGCGAGCGAGGTCCCAAGGCCAAGCCACGGAAACCGGATGTCGCCCTGGTGGCCGACGATCCACTCCAAGGCGGTCCAGGCGATAGGGAATACCGCCCAGAGCGGCGCCGACGGCACCTGCACTCGCGCCCGCACCACGAGCCAGAACAGCGCCGCGTGCCACAGGCCGAAGATGCAGATGGTCGCCAGGTACCCGAGCGCGGACAGCGGAGTGAAGTGCCACAAGGCGACGACCAGCCAGTACAGGACCAGGCCCTGTGATAGGAAGCCGTACCAGAACCCCACGCGCAGCGCCCCGCGGAGGTCTCGCTCCCGCTCGAGCTCGCGCAGCAGTACGACCGCCGGCGCGCCGGCCACGAAGCTGAGCGCCGGCAGACGGAACGGCGGGTAGCTCAGTGCGAGCAGCACCGCCCCCAGCGCGATGAGCAGCGCCGCCCGCCGGGACGGACCGCTCACAGCAGCACGTCGCGCCCCTCGTCCGCCGAGCGGTAGATGGCTTCCAAGACCCGATGCAGGGCGAGCTGGTCGCGGGGCGGCGGGGCGTTCACGTCCCCCTTGATCACGGCGGTGAAATACGTCCACTCGGCCCGATACGACTGCACGAACAGCGTCTCGCGCCCGGTGGCGCCGGTCGGCGTCACATCCGTGGGAGTGCCGTGCACATCCTTGAACACGCGCAGCGGTTGCAGGCTCGCCGAGCCCTTGGTGCCGACGAGATCGAACCAGAACCGCTCGGCCTCGCCCATGTGGCGCCAGCTCACGTCCATCGAGATGGACACGCCGTTCTCGCACACCACCAGCGCCGTCGCCATGTCTTCCAGGCCGTCCTTGCTCTGCCCGATCATGTTGGCGGAGACCCGCTTGGGCGCGGGCCAACCGGCGAGCCACAGGCCCAAGTCCAAGAGCAGGAGCCCGAGGTCGAGAAAGGCGCCGCCTCCCGCCTCCTGGCGACGCAGCCGCCAGCCGAGCAGCTGCCGGCTCGGCTGAAACGTGTACCAGCCGCCGCGGATCGCCTGCAGCGGGCCGATGTCGCCGCCGGCGAGAAAGCCGCGCACCGCCTGCACGTCGGAGCGGAAGCGATGGTTCATCCCCACCATCACGCGCCGGCCGTACTTCTCGCTCGCCTGAAGGACCCGCTCTACGCCGGCGACGCTGAGGGCGAGCGGCCGCTCGCACAGCACGTGCGCGCCGGCGGCGACGGACCGCACCACGTGGATCTCGTGCAGGTGGTTCGGCGTGCAGATCGCCACCGCGTGCGGGTGCGCGTAGCGGAGCACTTCTTCGATGTCGTCGAACGTCTCCTTGACGTCGAAGCGCCCGGCGAGCGCCTGGGCCTTGCCGATATCGTTGTCGCAGATCGCCGCCACCTCGACGCCGGGCAGCTTGCGGAGCACGGGGAGATGTGCCACCTGGGCGATGGCGCCTGCGCCGACTACAGCAACGCGGATGAGCTCGCTCACCGCCTGGCCCGGCCGCCCGCCCACCGATACATGGCCCCGGTGCGCAGGCTGACCGTCGAGAGCCCGCTCGACAGCACCCCCCGCGAATCGAACGTCAGGCGCCACCGCCCCGCCCCCACCTCGACGCCGAGGGTGCCGTTCAGCCCCGCGGTCACCGAGTTGAGCGCGTCCTGCACGAAGGTGCCGTTGATCGCCGGGCCGCTGCCGTGCCGCACGTGCGCGCCGAGCCCGACCCCGAGGTACGCGGTCACGGCATGCCCTTGAGGGAGCATGTACTGTAGGTCGAGGTCACCGGTGACGTCGCTCCACGTGATCGCTCCGAGGTCGATTGTGTAGTTGGAATCGGGGTCGTTGACGACATTGCGGAGCCGGTCGGCAAAGCGCCGCCGCGCGCCCGAGCTCAGGTCGGCGTGGAAGTAGGAGAGGCCGAGCAGGACGCGCACCTTGGGCGCGACGAATCCGTAGTCGACGCGCACCCCTCCGGTCAACGTCCCGAGAATGTTGTTGCCCGTGAGCGGTCCGAGGTCCACCTGGACGGCGCTGGGGCGCAGGTTCTCGGAAGAAAACTGGTTGAGGATCCCCTGCGCGGTCACCCGATCCGGCGAACCGGCGGATGCAAGCATTCCCAAGACCAGCAGCCCGCCGGCGGTCTTCCTTGCGACCCACGGGCTCGACCCCGGAGCTCGGTCCGCCTCAGTACAAACGCTCAAGCTTTGTTCCCGGGAAGTACGTCGCCAGTATCTTGCCGTAGTCTTCCCCCGCCCGGGCCCGGCCCACCGCACCCCACTGGCACAACCCCACGCCGTGCCCCCACCCCG
>DATDFP010000095.1:0-3937 GCA_036522535.1 Gemmatimonadales bacterium | reverse complement strand
CGGCGTTCGGCGTCGCCAATCCGGCCAACGCCGTCGGCCGTGCGGCGGCGCTCCTCGCCGACCTCCCGGCGCCCGGCGCCCCCCCGGCGCCGCGGACCACCTGTGCCATCGTGCGGCTGGGCGGGGGCACGGCGCTCAACTCGATCCCGCAGGAGGCCTGGATCGACCTCGACCTGCGGAGCGAAGATCCCAAGGCCCTCGCGCAGCTCGACGTCACCGTGCGCGCCGCGCTAGAGCGCGCGCTCGACGACGAGAACCGCCGCCGCACCCCCGCCACCCCGCCCCTCGAGCTGGACGTCCGCCTCGTCGGCGACCGTCCGTCGGGGATCACACCGCGTACGCACCCACTCGTTCAGGTCGCCGTCGCCGCCAACCGCGCCCTCGGCCGCGATGCGGAGCTCGCGGCCGCCTCCACCGATGCGAACGTTCCGATCGCCCTCGGCATCCCGGCGATCGCCCTGGGCGCGGGCGGCAAGGCCGGCGACGCGCATCTCACGACGGAGTGGTACGAGAACACCGATGGCGCACTCGGCATCGTGCGCGCCTTGCTCGTGGCGCTGGCGATGGCGGAGCTGGAGATCTAGGAGCGCACCCGCTCTTGGAACAGCCGCGCGATCTTCGTCACCAGCCGGCGCGGCGCCAGGCGCTCTGACTGCATCAGCAGCTTGTTGCCGAGGCCCGGGACCACGAGCCGCTTCCCCCTCATCAGGCCCTCGTAACCCGCCCGGGCGGCCGTCGCCGCATCGACCAGCAACGGATTCCCCGCCGCGAGGCGCGCCCCATTCATCCCGGCGCGCGCCTGGAAGCCCGTGAGCACCGGCCCCGGGCAGAGCGCGGTCACGGTCACCCCGGTGCCCGCGAGTTCCTCCGCGAGCGCTTCCGAGAAAGAGAGCACGTATGCCTTGGACGCGGAGTAGACCGCCATCAGCGGCCCAGGCTGGAAGGCCGCCGTCGAGGCGACGTTCAAGATGCGGCCCGCGCCGCGCGCCAGCATCGCGGGGAGCAGGAGCTTCGTCAAATGCGTGGGCGCGACGACGTTCACGCGCAGCAGGTCGAGCTCGGTTTGCAGCTCCGTCTTCGCAAACGGACCGTGAACCCCGTACCCCGCATTGTTGACGAGCACGTCGATCTGTACGGCGGCCTGCTTCAGCGTCTCGGCGATCGCCCCCGGCGCATCGGGCGAACCCAGGTCTGCCCCCACCGTCCGCGCGCGGATCCCGTGTCGCGCCGACAGCTCGGCGCCGAGCCGGTGCAGCTTCTCCACGCCGCGCGCCACCAGGATGAGGTCGTAGCCGTCGTTGGCGAAGAGCCTCGCCAGCTCGAGCCCGATCCCGCTCGAGGCGCCCGTGACGAGGGCGGTCCCGGCCGTCACTGCGCGCGGCCCCTGATGGCGGACACGAGCTCGAGGGCTTCCCGGCTGTGGCGCGTCGGGCGCAACTGCGAGGAGTACACCTGCCGCACCACGCCCGCCTTGTCGATCACGTAGGTGACTCGACCCGGCAGTAAGCCCAGCGTCCGCTCGACGCCGTAGCGCTCGCGCACGGCGCCCCCCGAGTCGGAGAGCAGGACGAACGGAAGGCCGTGACGCGTCGCGAAGCGATGGTGCGACCGCACGGAATCCGAGCTGACCCCGATCACCTCGGCGTCCTGCGCCGTGAACGCCTCGTAGCTGTCGCGGAACGCGCGCGCCTCGATTGTGCAGCCGGGGGTTGCGTCCTTGGGATAGAAGTACAATACCACCGTCTTCCCGCCAAGCAGGTCGTATAGCCGCACCGGGTTGCCCCGCTGATCGGGGAGTGTGAAGTCCGGTGCGACGTCGCCGACTTTGACCTTCGCGTCTTCCTTCACCGTCGCCGCCCTTTCGCCTCGTACAACGTAGCATCCTAGCGTCTTACAACGGTTTCAGTGCGCCCCCGCCGCGGCACCAGGCGTGCCTTTGCTCCTGTGCATCAGAAGCAACAACGGCAGGGACAGGACGAAGCACGCGCCGAACAGCAGGAACAACTGGTCGAACGAGAGCATCAGGGCCTGGCGCGTGACCTGGCCGTCGAGAACCCTCAGCGCCTTCGCTTCCGCGAGCGCGGGAGCCGTGCCCTTCGCGATCATCATCCCCACGATCCCGCTCAAGCGCTCGCGCGCGGCCTCGCTAAATTGCGTGACGTTCGCAATCAGGTCGGCGCGGTGGATCGCCTGGAATCGCTGCACCAGCGTGGCCGAGATCGCGATCCCCACGCTGCCACCGAGCTGTCGCATCAGGTTGAAGAGCCCGGTCCCGTTGGGGATCTTCGACATCGGCAGGTCGGCGAGCGCCAGGTTCGTGAGCGGCACGAAGATCAGCCCCAGCCCCACGCCGCGGAAGATCAGCGGCCAGAAGAAGTCCGACATGCCGCTGTCGGTGGTGAAGTGGGCGTGCTTCCACATGGACAGCGCGAAGATCGAGACGCCGGCGAGGATCGAGAGCCGCGCGTCGAACTTGCCCGTAAAGCGACCCATCGACGCCATCGTGAACGCGCTCGCGAGCGCGCCCGGGAGGATCACGAAGCCCGTCTGCTCGGCCGTGAAGCCCTGCAGGTTCTGGAGGTACACGGGCAGCACGAACACCGTGGCGTACAGGCACACGCCGAGCACCAGCCCGAACAGCACGCCGACGGCGAGCTGGCGGCTCTTGAGGATGCGTAGGTCCACCACCGGGTGGGCGGTGACGAGCTCGTGCCAGACGAACGCGATGAGCGACGCGGCGCTGACACATGCGTACGTCGTCACTTCCCGCGACTCGAACCAGTCGAGCCTCTCCCCCCGCTCGAGCATCGTCTGCAGCGTGCCGATGCCCACGGCGAGCAAGACGAGCCCCGCATAGTCCACCTGCTCCGCCCGCTCCTGGTGCAGGGAGTCCTGGATGAAGCTCAGCGACAGCGCGAGCGCCAGCATCCCGATCGGGATGTTGATGTAGAAGATCCACGGCCACCCGAACGCATCCGTGATGTAGCCGCCGAGGGTGGGTCCGAGCGTCGGGCCGACCATGACGCCCACGCCGAAGATCGCCATCGCCGTGCCGTACTCCTCGCGCGGGAACTCCTCGTAGAGGATCGCCTGCGAGGTGGAGAGCAGCGCCCCGCCCCCCACCCCCTGCACGATGCGCCAGAACACGAGCGACCCGAGCGAGTGCGCGTTGCCGCAGAAGAATGACGCCAGGACGAACAGTCCAATCGACGCCGCGAAGTAGCGGCGACGCCCGAAATACGCGGACAGCCACCCCGTGATGGGCAGGACGATCACGTTGGCGACGATGTAACCCGTCGACACCCAGGCGATCTGGTCGAGCGTGGCGCCCAGGTTCCCCATCATGTGCGGAATGGCGACATTGACGATGCTCGTGTCGAGGAGCTCGAGCACCGACGCCAGCGACACCGTCACCGCGATGACGTAGCGGTACCTGTAGCGGTCGGCGGCCGTCACGGCGTCACTTCGTCTTGATGGTGACGACCACGCTCATCCCGGGTCGCAGCGGGTGGGCCGGGTCGGGCCGGTCGGGGCGCACGCGCACCGGCACGCGCTGGACCACCTTGGTGAAGTTGCCCGTAGCGTTGTCGGGCGGCAGGAGCGAGAACCGCGCCCCCGTCGCCGGGGACAGGCTCTCCACGTGGCCCGGAAACCGGATGCCAGGGTATGCGTCCACCGTGAACTCGGCGGGATCGCCGGGCTTCACGTCCTCGATCTCCGTCTCCTTGAGGTTCGCCGTCAGCCACACGTCCTCGACGGGCACGACGCTCATCAGGGGCTGTCCCGCCTGCACGAGCTGACCGACCTCGACCGTTTTCTTGCTGACGACGCCGCTCGTCGGCGCCGTAATGCGGGTATACGAGAGGTTCAGGGCGGTCTGGTCGCGCGCGGCGCGGGCCGCGGCTACACGCGCGTCCGCGCCCGTGAGCGCCGCCTG
>DATDFP010000094.1:0-7708 GCA_036522535.1 Gemmatimonadales bacterium | reverse complement strand
CCCGCCCCGCTCCTCGACACCGTCCACGGATGGGCCGAGCGCGGCCTCCGCCGGGCGGTGTCGTATGGCGCGCCGCTCATCCTCCTGGCGCTCGCGGGCGCGGTCGCGAGCGCCGTGGTGAACCGGTTCGAGCGAGTCCCGGCGGCGGTCCCGACGGCGGTGTTCGCGGCGTTCGTGAGCGCCGGCATCGTGTGGACCGTCGTACGGCTCATCCCGGCGGCGGTGCGGCGTACCACCGAAGCGACCGAGGTCGCGGCCACCGCTTTCGGCGAGTTCCTTCACGCCGCCGCGACCGTGCTACGCACCCCGACCCTGATCTGGATGTTCCTGGGCGGTGCGCTCGTGACGTTCGCCGTGAACGGCTTGATCGCCTGGGCTCCGAGCTTCATGCAGCGGGTGCACGGTGTGTCGGGGGCCATGGTCGGCCGGGAGTTCGGGATCTGGGGGCTCGCCGGCGGCGCGCTGGGCGGGTTGTTCGGGGGTCGGGTGGGCGACGCGCTGCTGCCGCGATGGAGTGGAGGCCGGGTCGTGGTGTCCGGCGCGGGATTCGTGCTGGGCGGTCCGGTGTGCGCCGCTCTGCTCCTCATCGACGAGCTGCGCCTGTTCGTGCCGCTCCTGTTCGCCACGTTCTTCCTCTACACGTGGTACAACGGTCCGCTCTCGGCCGTGATCCTCGACGTCGTCCCCGCGGCGGTGCGCGCGTCGGTGCTCGGCGCTTTCCTGCTGTTCTCTCACCTCGCGGGCGACGCCATCGCCCCGCCCCTGATCGGGTATCTCTCGGACCGGTTCGGCCTCCGGCCGGCGATGCTCCTGCTGCCGACCGCCGGGGCCGTGGGGGGGCTCGTGATCCTGATCGCGCTGACCACCGTGGGAAGAGACATGCAGCGGGTGAGGGAATGAGTGCGGAGTGCGGAATGCGGAATGCGGAATCGAAATGGGAGGTCGATCGCCGAACGACGCCGGCCCTGATATTCCGCATTCCGCGTTCCGCACTCCGCATCGGGTGTCGGGGGGCGGGGCGGTGAAGATCGCCGTGCTCTTCGACACCCTCCACCCCGAGTGGGAGGACGCCGACTACAAGAAGGCGGTCGAGGCGAAGGTCGAGGAAGCGGAGTACGACGTGGCACGGGCGCTGATCCGCAACGGACACGACGTGCTCATGGTCGGAGTCGCCGAGGAGCTTCGGCCCATGCTCGAGCGGCTCGCGGCGTTCCAACCGAAGCTCGTCTTCAATGGGTGCGAGTCGTTCCGCGGCCATGCACGGCACGAGTACGTGCTCGCCGCGGTGCTCGAGATGCACGGGTACCGCTACACCGGCTCGCCGCCGACGGCGCTGCTCGTCGCGCGCAACAAGGCCCTGACCAAGAAGATCCTCGCCTATCACGGGATTCGCTTCCCGGCGTTCGCCGAGTTCCATCCCGGGGGGAAGCCGGTGCGGCCCTCGGCGCTGCGATTCCCCCTGATCGTGAAGCCGCTGCTCGAGGACGCCTCCGTCGGCATCTCGCAGGCATCGGTTGTGGAAGACGACTCGGACCTGGCAGAGCGGGTGAAGTTCATTCACGAGAAGTACCGCCAGGCGGCGATCGTGGAGGAGCTGATCGAGGGACGAGAGCTGTACGTCGGCCTGCTCGGCAACGACAAGGTCCACGTGCTGCCGATCATCGAGCTGACGTTCGGCGACGCGGACGCGCGCGAGCACCGCATCGCGACCTACAAGGCGAAGTGGGACGAGGAGTACCGGAAGCGCAAAAAGATCAGGAACGTGTTCGCGCGAGGGCTGCCGGACGACGTGGCGGCGAAGATCGGCGACATCTGCACCACGGCGTTCCACGCGCTGTGGCTGCAGGACTACGGCCGGATCGACCTGCGGTTGACCCACGACGACGCGGTGTACGTGCTGGAGGTGAACCCGAACCCTTTCCTGGCGTGCGAGAACGAGATGGCCGATGCGGCGGACAAGGCGGGAATGAAGTACGACCAGTTCATCGAGCGGATCGTGGAAGCGGCGATGGCCCGCGATCATGACTGAGCCGAACCGGCGGCGGCGCGAGGTGCCGACGCCGGAGCTCCGCTGCCCGACGTGCGGGGCGGAACTCGAGCGCTTCTGGTCCTATTGCTCGAGCTGCGGTCGCCGGCTCGAATGGCGCGACGGGCAGAAGGAGACGAACGCCGAGTGCTACTACTGCGGCTGGATCGTCTCGGATGCGTTCTCCTTCTGCCCCTGGTGCGGCCGCGACATTAACGACTCGGCGTCGAGCCCCGAGCCGCGCAAAGCGCCGAAAGGGTTCAAGTACGAGCGGCGCTGCCGTTGGGGATGCGGCGGCGGCGTGATGTATCCGATGCGTTTTTGCCCCTGGTGCGGCCGACCCCAGAAGTGGCGCTATGACCGCTTCCAGAACGTCTGCCCCCACTGTAACAAAGGCGTGAACGACTGGATGGATGCCTGCCCCTGGTGCGGCGAGGACGCGACCGGGCGTGATCTGATCGCGCAGGCGCTCAGGCGGGCCCGGCAGCTCCTCGTGGTGTCGCGCATCAAGGACTGGAACTATCGCGTGCTGCTCAGACCGGGCGTTTCGGGCGTCGAGCACCGCTCGCCCAAGGTGATCGAGGTGGAGCGGCGCTACGTGACCCGGAAGCGACGTGGCGACGATATCTCGTGGAACATGCTCACCGGGCTGATCCTGCACGAGCTCGGGCACTCCTTCCTGTATCACAACTGGCCTTTCACGCTCACCGGGCGGTTCCGCCGCGCCTTCGGCGAAGTGCGGAAGGCCTACCGCGTGGCGGACTCCAAGTGGGTGGACTTCGAGCGCCGCGGCGTGACCACGACGCTCCCCGACTACGTCACCGCCTACGCGGCCACCCACCCGCAGGAGGACTTCGCCGAGACGTTCCGCGTCTACGTGGCGCGGCGCGGCCGGCTGCGCGAGTTGTTCGCCGAGTTCGGCCGCAAGAGGAAAGGCGTGCCCGTGTTCGAGAAGTTTCTGGTGCTGCACGACTACGTTCGGAGCCTGCGGGGGTGGCGCTGAGCGGTGATGCGATGGCCGATCGAGCGGCCAGGCACATCGGGATCGTGGCGGTCAGCGCCGAAGGGGCGGCGCTCTGCTACCGGACAATCTGCACCGAGGCGCCGCGCGAGATGGGCGAGCACGCCCACCCCGAGATCACCATGCACACCCACCCGCTCTCCGAGTATATGGCGTTCATCCGGCGAGGGGACTGGCCCGGCGTCGCGCGCCTGCTGCTCTCGTCGACCCGCCGCGTAGCCGCGGCCGGCGCGGCGTTCGCGATCTGCCCGGACAACACCGTGCACCAGGCGTTCGATCTCGTCGTCGCCGAATCCCCCATCCCCTGGGTGCACATCGCCCGCGTCGTCGCCGAAGCAGCGCAGCACGGCGGGTTCCGCCGGCTTGGCGTGCTGGGCACGAGGTATCTCATGGAAGGGCCGGTCTACGCGCAGGCGCTGGACAGGTACGGCATCGCCTGCCTGATCCCGGATCGCCCCGACCGCGAACGGGTCAACACGATAATTTTTGAAGAGCTCGTGTGCGGCCTGTTTCGCCAGGCTTCGCGTGCGTACCTCCACGAGCTCATCGGCAAGCTCGCCGATCGGGGCTGCGATGCCGTTGTGCTGGGGTGTACGGAGATCCCACTCATCGTGGAGCCGGGCCGCGCACCGCTCCCCACATTTGACTCCACCCGGCTTCTGGCTCGGGCGGCGCTACTGCAAGCTAGACGCACAGCTGTAAGCTAGACGCACAGACGCAGCAGACGCACCGGCGTGAACAGATGCTCGTGACAAGGTAGACCTGCCAACTCAACCTGTTCTCCCCTGTGCGTCTACGCGTCTGTGCGTCTAGCTTAGCCGCGTCTGTGCGTCTAGCTTAGCCGCGTCTGTGCGTCTAGTTTGGCCGCGTCTGTGCGTCTAGCTTGCTTTTCACCCCGCAAAGCAATACGCGCAGCCCTTCTCCTGCGCCCGATTGATCGCGATCACGCCGGACGGCACCACCTGCACGCCGGGCAGCAGGTTCGCCACCCAGTCCTTCTTTATCGTTTCGGCCGGCATGGCCGTCTTCTTCGCCATCTGGGCGCTGTAGAACGTGAGCGCCATGTTGCAAATCCCGAACAGCACGCCCTTGGCGACCAGCTCGTCCAGGGCCATGCCGGGGAATGGGAGGTCTCCGGGCTTCACGTAGGCGAACGGGTTGCGCAGAGCGGCGGCGTTGGTCGCCGCGTCGTTGATCTTGAAGGCCTCGCCGAGCTTGTACTTCGGCCACATCTCGCTCTTCATCCCGAATGGGATGGCGTTGTGCCGCAGGACGACGACCACCGTGTTCTCCGCGTCCGTCGTCCCGTAGGTCTCGTTCGTGGTGTTCAGAAAGATTCGCGACCAGGCGAAGGCGAACCCGCTGTTCGGCTCGGGTACGTCGTACACCATCTTGTGTTTGCCCGTGATCTTGTTGAGCCACGCCTCGAACTCGGGATTCGCCGGCGCGTCTGGTGCGATTCTCCGCGCGGCGGCCTCGGTCGGGGCCACGAGCCCGCCCAGGCCGAGCGCGGCTGCGCCCGCCGCCAGCCGTCCCAGGAATCCGCGGCGGGGAGTCGTCAGGGAGTTCAGATCCAGCATCGGGACCTCCTCTGTGAGGATGAAGAAATGTGCGTGGGGCCGCTATGGCGAGCGCCCGCCCGGGCCGCGCGTCCGGCTGCGTGAGGCCGCGCGGGTCGGGTAGGCGACGTCGGGCGGCGCATCCCCGTTCGGCCAATCGTTGATCTTGTCCGGAAAGTCGGGCCGCGGACGCGAATCCACGTATGTCGCCACGTCGAGCGCTTGCTGGTCGCTGAGCGTCCCCGGCTGGTCGAAGGGCATGTTGTCCCTGACGAACCCCGCAGCGGTGCGGACGCGCGCCATCCCGGCGCCGACGTTGAAGGACTTTGGCCCCCAGACCGGCGGCGCGACCTGGGTGCCCTGGCCGTCCGGGCCGTGACACTTCGCGCACGCGGTCGCGAAGACCGTCGCGCCGGCTACGGTGTCCGATTTCAGGGCGGCCCACTTCTGGAGGCGGTTCGCTCCCTGTGGGGCCGCGATCGGGACGTCGCGAGACAGGAACCACAAATACGAGACGATGTCGCGCATCTCGGGGCTATCGGCCGCGAGGGGCGCGCCGTTCATGCTGCGCCGGAAGCAGTCGTTCACGCGGTATTCGATCGTCTCGACCGTCGCGCTGCGTGCGCGGTACTGCGGGTAGCGCGCGTACACGCCCACCCATGAGCCGCTCTGACGCCGGCCCGCGTCGAGATGGCAGCTCACGCAGCGAAGGCTGTTGCCCACGTGGTCGGGGAGGCTCTCCCGTGTCGCTGCGAGCAGCGCGCGGCCGCGGCGGATCGCCGCGCCGAGCGGGCCTTCCGGGATGAGTGAATCAGAAGGGCCGCGGAGGCTCGGAGCAGCGGGAGCGTTGTGGGACTCCCGCGTCGCCGCCGGCGCGTCCGGTCGGGCGCAAGCAAGCCCGGCCGCCGCAACGAGCATGGTGCGAAGGTGACTGCATTGACGTAACACGAGCGTCCCTGCCGGAGCAGAACCCCATAGTATCAAGGTCTGCCGACTCTCGCCACCTCCTGGAGGAACGCGCGGGAGCGATCCACCTCCTGCCCGTACGCCTCCAGCTCCTGGGCCGCGCGTGTGGCGTCCCACCCGAGTAGCTCCGCCATCCGTTCGGCCACGTGCGGCGCCGCTCCGCTCGCCTGGTCGCGGTCCTCGTGAAACAGGTGCAGTCGCCGGATCAGCACGTCGGTCAAACGCAGGGCCATCTCCCGCTCCACGGCGTAGGTCGCTTCGGCCCAGATCTCGGGCTGCCCCAGGACGATCGGCTGCCCCAGCGCGCGGTCGCGCTCCGCCAGGTTCAACACGCCCGCCGACTCGCTGCCGTAGCTCGCCACGAGATGGCGCGCGGTGGTCTCCGACGCTCCGCGCGCGCGGGCCGCCTCCACGAGGACCTCGAGATCGGCCGTTTCACCGCCCGGAAGCGCCAGCCGGTCGGTTCTGGGCCGCGGCGCCCGCGGGCGGCCGTCCAGCTCGTGCAACCGGTCGGCCGCCCGATCCACGACGTCCCGCGCCATGACGCGAAACGTGGTGAGCTTACCGCCGGCGATGGTGATCAACCCGCTCGGGCTGTCGATGACCCGGTGCTCGCGGGACACCTCGGACGCGTCCTCGCTCTGCGCCGGCGCCAGGAGGGGCCGCAGCCCCGCCCAGGTCGACACCACGTCTCCCGGGGCGAGGCGCGCCTGCGGGAAGAAGGCGTTGGCTGAGCGGAGCAGATAGACGACGTCGTCCCCCGTGGCGCGCACGTCGTCCGGCGGGCCCCCCTGATCCGTGTCGGTGGTGCCAATGTAGCTCTGATCCCGCCAGGGCAGCACGAACATGACGCGCCCGTCGATGGGCGAGGTGAGCGTCACCGCGTGGCTGTTCCCGAGCCGGTGTCGGGGAACGACGACGTGCGTCCCCTTTGTGCGGCGCAGCAGCGGCCCGGCGCGCGGGTCATCGAGCCGCCGCACCTCGTCCACCCAGGGGCCCGCCGCGTTCACGACGACCAGGGCACGCACCGTGTGGGCCCCGCCGGTCAGCTGGTCGCGGACCGTCGCCCCCGAGATGCGGCCGTCGGGCTTGATGAGGTTCGTCGCTTCGGCATAGCTCGCCACCAGCGCGCCCGCCCGGGCGGCGCTTCGCATCGTGGCGATCACCAATCGGGCGTCGTCGGTCTGCGCGTCGTAGTACAACGCGGCGCCCCGGAGCTCCTTCTCCCGCAGGCCCGGCTCCAGCCGCAGCACGGCCTTGCGACGGAGCCAGCGGTGCGTCCGCACGTTGCGGAACGCGGCGAGCAGATCGTACAGCCACATCCCGGCGCGAAGCTCCCAGGGCGGCACGCGGGCCCCCCGGTACACGGGAAAGAGGAAGGCGAGCGGGCGCACCAGGTGAGGCGCGATGTCGAGCAGCACGCGGCGCTCGCGCGATGCTTCATACACGAGCCCGAGGTGGAACTGCTCGAGATAGCGGATGCCGCCGTGCACGAGCCGCGACGAGCGGGACGACGTGCCGCCGCCGAAGTCCCCCTTGTCCACGAGGGCGGTGCGGTATCCGCGCAGCGCCGCGTCGCGCGCAATCCCGGCGCCGGTGATGCCGCCCCCGACGATCAGGATGTCCACAGGCTGCTCGCTCATGGACCGGAGCGCCGCGGCGCGGGTCCGGTGGGAGAACTCGGTGTCCGTGGGCATCGGGTGTCTTGGCCGCTCTGCGGGCCCTGTGGTAGGTTTCGTCGATCCTGGAGGAGAATGTAATGTCGGCTGCAAACGGAAGGCGGGTCGCCATCGTCGCCGGGTACCGGACGCCGTTCTGTAGATCGGGGACCGCGCTCAAGGAGGCGCGCGCCGTGGATCTCGCGCGCGCCGTCACGCGCGAGCTGTTCGAGCGGACGCAGCTGGGCGGCGGGGACGTGGACGAGGTCATCTTCGGGCAGGTCGTCCCGTCCGCGCTCGTGCCGAACGTCGCCCGCGAGGTGAGCCTGCTCCCGCAGTTCCCCAAGGAGATCCCTGCTTACTCCCTCAACCGCGCTTGCGCTTCGGCCGCCCAGGCCGTCTCGGCCGCCCACGACCAGATCGCCCTCGGCAACGCCGACGTGGTGATCGCAGGGGGCGTCGAGTCGCTGTCCGACAT
>DATDFP010000093.1:0-2082 GCA_036522535.1 Gemmatimonadales bacterium | reverse complement strand
AGCGTGGACACGTCGAGGCGCGCCGTGGGCCCCACGGCCGCGAGAGCGGCCGCGAGCGATCGCGCCACGCGTGACACCGGCGCTTCGGCGCTCGCCGCCAGCAGAGCCACCGTCGAAACTCCCGCCGCCGTTCCCTCGGCGCCTCCCGGCGTGGCGAGCCACGCCGCGAGCATGCGGGTCAGCGCCATTGCGACCAGGGGGTGGGCTCGGACCAGCGCGTCAAACCGCTCGCGGCTGAGCCGCAACAGCTCCGTGTCCCGGACGGCGCGCGCGGAAGCCGAGCGCGAGGCGCCCGTGAGCAAGGCCAGCTCGCCCACGCTCTCCCCCCGTCCCACTTCGCGGACGACGCGCTCCCGGCCGCGATCCGTCCGTTCCACGCGGAGGCGCCCGCTGAGCACCACGTACAGCGCGTCGCCGGGGTCGCCCCGCCGGAACAGGACTTCGCCGCCCTCGAGGCTCCTGGGCTCGAGCTCGCCCATCACGGACGCCAGCGCGTCCGGGCCCAGCGCGCCGAAAAGCGCCGTACTGCTCAGAACCTGCTGCGCGTAAGCCGCGTGTCCGAGCGGATCAGGCACCCTGTGCCCCGGCGGGCTCCAGATAGTACGCGAGACGCTTCACGTTCAGCAGGTGGCGATAGCCGACGTTGTCCGTCGTGGAGTTCTTGCCGAACGTGCCACAACCCAATGTGAATGACGGCTCGAGGCCGCTCGTCATGCCCACGACCCCTTGCGCGCATGGAGAGTTGACGAGGATGCGACCGGCAGGCATTTCGAGACCGAAGCGCTCCGCCAGGCTTTCGTCCCGCGTGTGGATCACCGCCGAGTGCCCGATGCCGTGGAGGTGCAGGAGGCGGCGGCAGAGAGCGAAGCCCTCGTCAGGGCCGTCGACGGTGAAGAGAGAGAGCAGCGGAAAGAGCTTCTCGCCTGAGAACGGCGTTCCGGCGGAAGCGTCCTGCGTGGGCACGACCAGCACCTTGATCGGGTGCGACCGCATGATCCCCACGTAGGCCGCGATCGCCTGCGCCGCCTGCCCGATGATCTGGGGGCGCCACTCCCCGCTCGCCGGATCCACGGCGACCCTCTCGACCCTGGCCGTCTCGTCGGGGGCGAGCACCGCGGCGCCCGAGCGCTCCAGCGCCTGCACGAGCGCGTCGTGCATCGGGCGGTCGACCACGAGGTTGTGTTCCGCCCCGCAGATGAGTCCATTGTCGAACGACTTGCTGGTGACGATGGCCCGGGCCGCCGCGTCGGGCTCGGCGTCGGCGCAGACGAGGCAGGGCGTGTTCGCCGGTCCCACGCCAAGGGCCGGTGTGCCTGAGCTGTAGGCCGCGTGGACCATCCCGGCGCCCCCGGTGGCGAGAATCAGCGAAACCCCGGGATGGCTCAGATACATCGCCGTCTTCCGGCGACTGGTGCGCTGCCGGATCCACTGCAGCAGATCGGGCGGCGCGCCGGCGCGCTCGACAGCGCCTCGGATCAGGTCACCGGTCCGGTTCCCCACGCCGAGCGCGGCCCGATGGAAGCTCAGGATGATCGCGTTTCCTCCTTTGAGCGCGATCAGCGTCTTGAAGACCGCGGTGGCCACGGGGTTCGTCATCGGGATGAGGGCGAACACCACGCCCGCGGGACTCGCGATTTCGACCACCCTCCGCTCGCCGGGCGCGCCGAGCGTCCCGCGCCCCGGACGGCCCAGGAGCGAGCGATAGATGCCCATGCTCGCCAGCTGATTCTTGGTCGTCTTGTCGGGCACGTTGCCGATCTTGGTCTCCTCGACCGTATCCCGGGCCAGGTTCTCCGCCTGGGCCGCGATCGTCTCGGCGATGGTCTTGAGCACGCCGTCCACCTGCTCATCGGTCCACGGCGCGAACGCCTCGAGCGCCGCCTGGGCCCGGGAGACCATCTGATCCACCTCGGGATCCACATCGGTCAGGGCGAATTCGGCGAGCCTCTGCGTCGTGGCCCGGAGCTTCCGCGCCGCATCGCGGCCCAGCGCCCGGAAGACCTGAAGCCCAATGCGCGGGTGGTCGTTCATCAGCCGCTCGACCGCTGCCGCCGAGAGGCGCCGCGCCGCGACGTCGGTGTG
>DATDFP010000092.1:0-7759 GCA_036522535.1 Gemmatimonadales bacterium | reverse complement strand
CGTCGAGCAGCAACACGCGCGGCTCGGGGGCGAGCGCCCGCGCCAGGGCGACCCGCTGCTGCTGGCCGCCGGAGAGCCCGTGCGGCATGCGGCGCTCGAACCCGGCCAGATCGACAAGGGCCAGCACGTCCGTCACTTTCCGCATCACGCTCGCCGCATCCCGCATCCCGAGAGCCTTGAGACCGAACGCGACGTTCGCTCCGACGTCGAGATGGGGGAACAGCGCGTAGTGCTGGAACACCATGCCGCAGCGCCGCCGCGCGGGCGGCAGCGTCGTGACATCCTCGCCGCCGATCACGATGCGCCCGGTATCCGGCGCCTCGAAGCCGGCGATGAGGCGCAAGATCGTGGTCTTTCCGCTGCCGGAGGGCCCTAGCAGCGACAGGATCTCGCCCCGGGCGATGTCACACACGATCGGTCCCACGACCACCGCAGCGGACCACTGCTTGCGCACGCCTGCGAGCGTCACGAACGCCGTCACGACCCGGACCCCGCGCCTCTCCCGCGAACGCGCTCGTCCCAGTAGCGCATCCAGCCCGGGCCGCGCTCGGCGAGCGCGTCCCAGTCCACGTCGGCGACGCGCATCGCGCGCCGGACCTCGCGCGCCCACGCCGGCAACGAGTCGAGCGGCAGATCGAGCCGTCCCGGCAACCGGTACGCCTCGCGTGCGGCGAGGAGCTGGGCCTCGACGCTCCCGACGTACTCCTCGAACGCTTGCGCCACGACGCGATGCCGCGCGCCGCGCACGATGCCGATGGCGTCCTCGATCACGGGCGTACCGCTCTTGGGGAAGACGTAGCCGAGCTTGAGCCCGTCGCGCCGGCTGAGCAGGATGTCCGGAAGGTCCCAAATGGTCACGAGACCCTCCTGTCGCACGATCTTTTGGTCGAGGAGCGGCCCGTTGAGAACGTATTCCTTGGTCTGCGCGTCGAGCCGCCGCAGCCATCGGAACCCGGCCGCGGTGTCGCCCGTCGCCTTGAGGCTCCGCTCGATGATCATCCCCCAGACGGCGCGCATCGTGCCGCTCGCCAGCGGGTCGCGAATCAGCAATTTCCCTTTCCACCGGGGGAGGAGCAGATCGTCCCAATCCTGGGGCGCTTCCTCCGGCTTCACCGCCTGCTCGGCGTAGACGAGCACCACCGGCGTCTCGTAGGCGGCGAAGTACACATCGCCGGGCGCGCGCCCGTGGGGGTCGATCACCCCCGCCCAGCCCGGCCGGAACGGCTCGAGCAGCGAGTCGCGCACGCCGCGCGCGAAGATCGTCGCCGGCCCCCCGAACCACAGGTCGGCCTGCGGATTGGCCCGCTCGGAGCGGAGCCGGTCGTATACCTCCTGCGACCCCATGTCGAGCCAGCGGACGTCAACGTCGGGATGCAACTGCTCGAAGCGGCGCTCCAGCAGCGTGAGCAGATCGCGGCCGTGGGGAGAGTAGATGACGAGGGGCGTCCGGCCGCCCCCACAGCTGGCGAGAAGGGCGAGCACAACGCCGCCAGCCAACAAGTGCGGAGTGCGGAGTGCCGAATGAATGAAACGAATGCGGAATGGGGAATGCGGAATGCGGAATGTCAGGGTGAGCGTCGTGTAGCGGCTCGACCTCCCATTGAAATTCCGCATTCCGCATTCCACACTCCGCATTCTATTTCTTGCCAAGCGCCAGCAGATTCGCAAACAGCCTGTAGGCCCCCGGGACCCCTGCGGGCAGCTGTCGGAAGAAGCTCAGCCCGGTGTACACGTACGTCCCCTTGCCGACGGCCGCGACCAGCAGGCCGCCCCGGAGCGGCGGGTCGCCCGGGTCGTGCATCTCGAGGAGCGGCGTGTAGGCGGGATCCCATTCGTGGGCGAAATAGAGGCCGCGCTCCTGCACCCAGCCCTGCCAATCGCTCGGCCCGATCTCGTTTGGCACATGGAAGACCGGGCTCCTGGAATCGAGCAGCGTGACCGGCGCGGTCTCGTCCGTCACCCGGTCGTGAGGCCGCGCCAGCGAGAGGGGGTACGGTGCGAATCGCCCGTCCACGAACTGGTACTGCTGGTACTGCACGAGCACGAGGCCGCCGTTGCGCGCGTAGTCCAAGATGCGGCCGTTGTTGGCGACCAGCGCGGGCTCGGTCTCGTACGCTCGGCTCCCGATCACGATCGCGTCGTACCGCGCGAGAGCGCCGCGGGCGAGGGTGTCGGGGCCGAGCAGCTCCACGGGCACGCCCACCGCGGCCAGGTCCTCGGGCACCCGGTCCGAGGCGCCCCGCACGTAGCCGACCCGGACCAGCGCCGGCAGCGAGATCCGGGCGACGTTGATCTCGGCGGTCGACGAGTGCACCACGGGGCGCGGCCGGATGTGCGGGTAGGCGATCACGACGAGCGCGCCCTCGCTGGTCCCGCCGCCGGCCCCCGTGCCGATGGCGGCGGCGCGTAGCTCGTAGGCGCCGGGCTCGACGCCGGCGGGGAGCGACACGGTGAACCTGACGCTTTTCGCCTCGTCCTCGCGCTGGAAGGCGAGGCTTTCGGGCGGCACTGCCCCCGCCGCCCAGCCGCGCGGTACCGTGAGCCGGACCCTCGTGACCGCGGGGCCCCGGACCCGATTGGTGACGGACACGGTGAACTGGCGCGAGGCGCCTCGACGGTCCGCCGGCCACACCACGAGATCCGGGCTCACCTCCACGTCGAACGGACGGGTGACGAGGAGCGGCCTCCGGACCTCGCCGATCGCCTGGTCGCGATAGCGGTACGCCACCTCGCGCCGCAGGGTGACCGCCGAGCCGGCGATCGTCAGCCGGGCCACCACTTCCACCGGCGGTGGCTCGAAAGGCAGCCCACGCCACTCGGGCGGCACGCCGCTCCAGTCGTACAGCGCCCCGAGGGGGGGACCGGACGGGACTCGGGCCCCCAGGAAATACGGCCGGGAGCGGGGTGCGTCCCGCGCGACAGTGAGCGCGAATCGGCGGGTCGCGAGCGCACCCGGAGCCACCGGTGATGCGGACGCGTCGATCCGGTCGACGCTCCAACCCGCCGGGGCGGTCACATCGATCCCGTCGAGCGTCAGCGCTGAGTCTCCAGCGTTCCAGACGCTGGCCTCCACCTGGAGACGTTCACCGGGAATGACGATGTCGTCATCGGCCACGCCGTCGATCGAGACGCCGGCCGCCGTGGCAAGGGCGCCCTCAAGGATGTCCCTCTGCCCGGCGTCGCCGTCGCCGAGCGCCCGTAGCGCCCGCGCCAGCAGCGGCACGATGGTGGAGGGACGCGACGGGTTCAAGCGGGCGCGGGCCGAGTCGATGAGCGCCACGAAGCCCTCCCTGCCGTGTGGCAGCGTGTCGACGCCGGCGAAGAGCCCCCCGTCCGAACCGTCCCGGCCCCGGCGGGTCTCGAGCAGGCCGAGGCGCACCGGGCTCGGGCCCGGGCGCTCGAGCGCCCCCGTGTCCTGCGAGCGATGGCGGCTGCGCCCCGCCATCGCGATCTGGTGGTATGAGCGGCCCGTCACCGGATCGAGCGCGCCCGCATCGAGGACGAGCGAGGCTCCCGCAGTGTCGAAGTTCGCGGAGCGGTAGAGCTTCACCGGCCCCCAGCTCGAGTCCCGGAGCGTCTCGAACGCCTGGCGCGCGAGCAGGCCCGACGCCTGGTGCTGGCCGTGGCCGTCGCGCGGCGTCCCCGAGAAAACCGAGATCAGCACCTGGGGCCGGAAGCGCCGGATGACGTCCAGTACGTCCTCGAGCAGGGAGTCGCGCGGCCAGAAACGCCACGTCTCGTCGGCGGTCTTCGAGTAGCCGAAATCGTAGGCCCGCGTAAAGAACTGCCGCGCGCCGTCGAGCTTGCGGGCGGCGAGCAACTCCTCCGAGCGGATGACGCCCAGCTCGGGCCCGAGCTCGGGACCAATCAGGTTCTGGCCGCCTTCCCCCCGGTTCAGCGAAAGGTAGGCGACCTGGGCACCCATGCCCCGGGCGAGGAGCGCCAGCAAGTCCGAGGTCTCGTCATCGGGGTGGGCCCCGATCATCAGTACGCGTTTGTTCGCGCCGAGCTGCTTCAGGGCGGCCGTCAACGCCGCGACGCCGCCGGTGCCGGGCGGGGCCAGTTGGCCGAGCCCTGGGCCGGCGGCGCCGAGACCAACTAGCAAAGTGAACCCTAGAGCACGTCGCATTTGCGCGGGAAGATACACGGTCTTTCGGGCTCGAGGACGAGTGGCTGTGATGGCCGGATTGCGGTGTTTCGACCCCTGAGAGAGGCCGCTGCGCCCGCGCGGAGCGCGGGCTCTAGAGCCCGCAAATCCTCCTCACGGTGCGACGTGCACTACTCCCCCCTTCATAACGAATTTCACATGCTCGAGTTCCGTGATGTCTTTCAGGGGGTCCCCCGCCACGGCGACGAGGTCGGCGTACATGCCCGGCGCCACGGCGCCCAGGTCGGACTGCCCCAGCAGCTCCGCCGCGAGCGAGGTGCCCGACTTGATCGCCTGCATCGGGGTCATGCCGTACTGCACGTAGTAACCGAACTCCTTCGCCTGGTTGACTTCCGTCCACGGGAACCCGCCCACGTCGGTGCCGAGCACGATTTTCACGCCCTTCTTGAGCGCGTGCTGGAACGCCCGCTTCTGGGCGGCGATCATCGGGCCCCACACGCCGCCGCGCGGGCCGGCGACGTACAGGGCCACGGTGACGGTCGGAACCCAGTACACGCCCCGCGCCGCCACCACGTCGAGTAAGGAGTCGGTGAAGCCGTCGCCGTGCTCGATCGTGTTCACCCCGGCGCGCAGCGCCGCGGCGATCCCGTCCGAGCCGATGGCGTGCGCCGCGACCCGGCGGCCGAGGCGGTGGGCCTCGTCGACGATCGCCTTCGCCTCTTCGTCGGTGAAGTTGACCCAGCTGTGCAGCACGCTGTCGGGAGGGGGGCCGAAGTAGTAGCGCCGGTCGGAATAGTACTTGATCCAGTCGGCTCCGTGCGCCACCTGCTCCCGCACCGCCCGGCGCGCCTGGTCCACCCCGTCCACGGGTTGCACGCCGTGCGGCAGCTCGAGCTCCCAGTTGGCGGATACGATCGGATACATCCCGGTCGGCGCCATCGCGCGGGTCGCGGCGAAGATCCTGGGCCCCGGGATCTCGCCGTTGGACACCGCCCGCTTGATGTCCACGTCGGCGTACATCGCTCCCTCGGTTTCGAGGTCGCGCAGCGCCGTGAAGCCGTGCTCCAGCGCGATGCGCGCGTTGCGCGCCCCGAGAATCGCCCGATACGCGCTCGACTGCTGCAAGAGTTGCTGCTCGTACGACTCGGCCGTTGGGTCGCCCTGGAGCAGGAGGTGCGTGTGGGTGTCGATCAGGCCGGGGAGCACCACGAGCTGGGAGAGATCGACGACGCGCGCCCCTCTCGCCTGTGCCTGCACCTGGGCGAGCGCCCCCACCGCCTTGATGCGGTCGCCTTCCACGAGGATCCCCATGCCCGACTGCGGCGTGTCGGAGCGGCCGTCGATCAGGCGCCCGGCCTTGATGAGGATGGTCTCCGGTTGCCCGGGCTTGGGCGTTTGGGCGGCCAGCGTGGCCGAGAGAGCAAGCTTGACGGACAGAATCGCGAGGCCGCGCACGGGGTTCCCTTCCTCTATATGAGGCGAGGCGAATTTCCCCCTAACCCCTCCGCTGTCAAGACGCTTAAGTTATCGCAGGAGGCAGCCATGACCACTACCACCGTTCCGGAACGCCCGGACCGCAAGGTCAGCGCCGACGAGGCTCGTGAAGTCGCCGAAGGCGCACGTGAGAAAGAGTGGGTCGCGCCAAGCTTCGTGCGCGACCTCTTTCTAGGAACGCTCCGGATGGACCTGATCCATCCCTATCCCGAGCAGGACCCCGAGGAAGTTCAACGCGCCCAGCCGTTCCTCGACCGCCTCGAGAAGTTTTTGCGTGAAAAGGTGGATTCCGACCGGATCGACCGTGAAGGCGAGATCCCCGAGGAGGTCGTGCGGGGGTTGCGGGAGATGGGCGCGTTCGGGATCAAGATCCCGCGCGAGTACGGCGGGCTGGGGCTGTCGCAGCTGTCGTACATGAAGGCCATGGAGCTCGTGTCTTCGGTCGACGGCTCCCTCACGGCGCTCCTTTCGGCCCACCAATCGATCGGCGTGCCCCAGCCGCTCAAGCTGTTCGGCTCCGAGGTGCAGAAGAAGAAGTACTTGCCGCGGCTCGCGCGCGGGGCGATTTCCGCGTTCGCGCTCACGGAGCCGGGTGTGGGGTCCGACCCGGCGGCGATGGAGGCCGCCGCGACGCCGAGTAAGGACGGGGAAAGCTGGATCCTGAACGGCGAGAAGCTGTGGTGCACCAACGGCACCCTCGCGGAGCTGCTCGTCGTGATGGCGCGGACGCCGTCGAAGGTCGTGAACGGCCGGGAGCGGCGGCAGATCACCGCCTTCATCGTCGAGACGAGCTGGCCGGGGGTGGAGGTCACGCACCGCTGCCACTTCATGGGGCTCAAGGCGATCTACAACGGGGTAATCCGTTTCACCAACGTCCGCGTCCCCAAGGAGAACGTGCTGTGGGGCGAGGGCAAGGGACTCAAGCTCGCCCTCGTCACCCTCAACACCGGCCGGCTGACGCTGCCCGTCGCCGCCGTGGCCGCCGGCAAGCGGTGCCTGGAGATCAGCCGCAACTGGGCCAACGAGCGCGTGCAGTGGGGCAAGCCGATCGGCAAGCACGACGCCGTCGCCCAGAAGATCGGGACCATGGCCGCGAACACGTTCGCGATGGAGTCGGTGGTCGAGGTGTGCGGGTTGCTGGCCGACCGCGGCACCTACGACATCCGGCTCGAGGCGGCGATCGCCAAGCTCTACAATTCGGAGGTCGGCTGGCGCATCATCGACGACACCGTGCAAATCCGCGGCGGCCGGGGGTACGAGACGGCCGACTCCCTCCGGGCGCGCGGCGAGAAGCCGGTCCCGATCGAGCGCATGCTGCGGGACTTCCGCATCAACCTGATCTTCGAGGGCTCGAGCGAGATCATGCATCTGTTCATCGCCCGGGAGGCGGTGGACAAGCACCTGCAGACGGCCGGCGACGTGGTCCTGCCCGGCAAGACCGCCGGGGAGCGCCTGGCCGGGCTGGTGCGGGCGGCGCGGTTCTACTCCTGGTGGTATCCGTCCCGCTGGATCGGCTGGAGCTTCTGGCCCAAGCACGCCGAGTTCGGACCGCTCGCGCCGCACATGCGCTACGTCGAGCGCGGATCCCGCCGGCTCGCCCGCAGCGTGTTCCACACGATGATGCGTTTCGGCCCGAAGCTGGAGCAGCGTCAGGCCGTGCTGTTCCGCCTCGTGGATGCCGGAGCGGAGCTGTTCGCGATGGCCGCCACGTGCGCGCGGGCGCAGCGGCTGGCCCAGAAGGATCCGGCGGCCGCGAGGCGCGCCCGGGCGCTCGCCGACCTGTTCTGCCGCCAGGCCC
This sequence comes from Gemmatimonadales bacterium, assembly GCA_036522535.1. Taxonomy (GTDB): domain Bacteria; phylum Gemmatimonadota; class Gemmatimonadetes; order Gemmatimonadales; family GWC2-71-9; genus AG12. Next base: position 359 of record DATDFP010000092.1, on the reverse strand, counting down.
GCGCCCGCATTGCGACGAAGTTCAAGGGGCTGTGGAGCAACACGGACGTGCCGACGTACCGGGTCGCCCAGGAGGTGCTCGCCGGGGAGCACAGGTGGCTGGAGCGGGGGATGGTGGGGCTGGACGAATAAAGGCGTCACACGTTGCACGTCACACGACACACGCTGCAAGAGCCGCCTTTTCGTGCAACGTATGACGTGTGACGTGTGACGTGTGACGTGTGACGCCTCATCCTGCCTGATGCGCAATCATGATGCTCCGCAGTCTCTCGGGCGTCTGCCCCGCCATGTCGCCGTAGGGCGACGGATGGCCCCGCGCCCCGGCGACTACGGAGGGGCAGACGAGCTCGTATCGGCGGG
>DATDFP010000091.1:0-7402 GCA_036522535.1 Gemmatimonadales bacterium | reverse complement strand
CGGCGTGCCCCAGCCCGCGGTCGATCGCGAGTGCGGCACGTGTCGGATCGGCGGTCTGGAGAAGCCGGGACTCCCGATAGGCGACCGCCGCCCGCGACACAATCGGCTGCGGCCAGTTCGCATCCAGTTGCTCCGCCTGCGCGAGCAAGGTATCGGCCCGCCGTAAGTCACCCAGTGCGGCGGCGAGGGAATCCCGCGCCGCCAGGGCTTGCGCGTCCCTCGACTCCCTTTCTGCCTGCTGCACGAGCACCCAGGCCGCGACGTTCTTCGTTCCTTTCCGCTCTTCGCGCAGCCGGATCTCGTCCCCGAGGGGCCGCCGGAGGAACCGTGCGACCTGCGCGGCCACAGAGTCCCGCACGCGCAGCACGTCCCCTTTCGGCCATTCGAAGCTTTGGCGCTCGACGTCCGCGCCGCTGGCGCCGTCGACCAGCCGTACCGTGACGCGCAGGCGATCTGCGACCTCCTCGACGCTGCCCTCGATGAGGTTCCCCACTTTCAATGCGCGGGCGATGCTATCTCTCGGCACGTTCACGTCGCGATACTGTGCCGCGCCGTTCTTCGAGGTCACGTCCAGCGTCGGAAGCCCGGCGAGCCGCTCGATCAGCGCCTCGGTCAACCCGTCGGCGAGATAGCCGAGCTTCTTCCCCTGGCTCAGATCCTGGAAGTAGAGCACTGCGACGTGGCGCGGGTCCAAGCCGCCTGCCACGGCCGGGTCGCGTGACGTCCGCGCGCCCGGCCAGAGGGATCGCGCCGCGAGCGCGCCCACGATCACGACCGCGGCGCCGGCGGCAACGGCGACCTTCCGGGGCAGGCCGAGCCAGCGGGGTGCCACGGATGTGGCGCGCGTGATCCGGGCGCGCGGGTCAGTGACGGTCGAGGGTCGCTGGATCTCCTCGGCGAACAGGGCGGTGGTGGGAAAGCGATCGGCCGGAACTTTGTTGAGGGCGCGCAGGACCGCATGCTCGACGGCATCCGGGATCGTGGCGCGTACGATCGAGGGCCGCGACACGGCATCGAGCGAGTGCCGCGCCATGACCGCCTGTGGGGTCGCACCGGTGAACGGCGGCTCACCGACGAGCATCTCGTACAGCACGCACGCCAGACTGTACTGATCGCTGCGGCCGTCGACCTGTTCGCTTCCGGTGGCCTGCTCCGGGCTCATGTAGGCCGGCGTGCCGACGACCGTTCCCGTCTGTGTGAGCGGCTGCGACTCCCCCGCGACGCTCAGGGCGCGGGCGATCCCGAAGTCCGCGACGACCGCGGTCCCGCCCGAAAGCAGTATGTTCTCCGGCTTGATGTCGCGGTGCACCACGCCGTGGCTGTGCGCGTAGGCAAGCGCCCCTGCGACCTCCGTCGTGATGCGCACGGCGTCCTCGAGCCCCAGCTGCTTTTCCCGGTTCAGGCGGTCGCGGAGCGATTCCCCCTCCACGTAGGGCATCACGTAGTAGAGGAGACTCCCCGCCGCGCCGGAGTCGTACAGCGGGAGAATGTGAGGATGCTGGAGCCGAGCCGCGATCTCGATCTCGCGCAGGAACCGCTCCGCACCCACTGCGGCCGCAAGCTCGGGGTGCAGCACCTTGATGGCGACCGGACGGCGGTGTTTGAGGTCCTCGGCGAGAAACACCGTCGCCATGCCGCCGCGCCCCAACTCCCGCTCGACGGTGTAGCGGCCGGCGAGCGCGTCACGGAGGGTTTCAAGGAGGTCGGACACGACGGTGCCGCGCCTGGCGAGGATGGGAGCGTAGCATACACAGCCGCGCAGCCCGCCGCTAGAACGGGGCCCGACTCTTTCCAAACTGAAGGCCCGGCCCTAGGGTATAGCGCAAGGCCATGACCTCCCAGCCGATGGCACCGGGTGCTCCGCCCTCCGCCTTACCCGAGGCGGCGGGCCGCCCGCGTCCAGCGCCCAGTATCACCCGTATCTTCACCGCCGCCTTCCTCGCCATCGCCGTGGCCGTGGTCGTGAACCGCGTCGCGGCCTGGCAGAACGCCCGCCGCATGCAGGAGGCCATGGTTGACCTGGCCAGCCGCATCGACCAGGTCGGGACTCCGCGGGCATCGGCCGATCTCGAAACCGAGCTTCGACTCATGCGCAAGGTCGCCATCGACGCGGGCGACGACGCGGTCCACGCCGCGAGCCAGACCACGATCGTGTCCATGACGGTGCTCGGAGCGCTCGCCCTGGGCCTCTGGTACTACCGTCGCCGCTTTGCGTCGCCCTTCGCCCACGTGGTGACGGCGCTCGAGCGTGTGGCGGCAGGCCGTTACGAGGAGCGGCTGGTGGAAGACGAGCGCGGGGAGTTCGGCATGATTGTCCGGAGCGTGAACCGGATGGCCGACGCGCTCGCGTGGCGCGAGCGCGTTCAGGATCAGATGGGGCGGCTGCTCGGCGCCCTCAACGCCCCCCCGGACGACTCCGGGGTGGGGAGTTTCGGGCCGGCGCTCGACGTGCTCGCGGGCGCCACCGGAGCGGCGGCCCTGGCGCTGTACCAACCGCACTACGACACGAACGAGTGGGCGCCGACGGCGGTGCGGCGCGCGACGGCGCATCCCTTGTCCCGGGAGGTGGTGCGAGAGCTCATCGGCGACACGGCGACGGTGATCCATTATCCCGGAGGCCGGGCGGGCCCGGCGCGAGAGCGCCTGCGCTTTGGCGACGCATCTTCCCCGGCGGCCACGGGAGCCCTGGCGCTCGTGCCGCTGCGGTCTCGCAACCGTCTGGTGGGACTCCTGGCCGTGCAGCTCGCCGGAGAGCCCTCGGACAGTGACCGTACCGCGCTCGAGCAGGCCGCCCCGAATCTCGCGATCGCGTGCGAGCGGGAGTCGGCCCACCAACACACGCGCCGCCTCGCCGTCGAGGTGCGTCACGCAGCCCAGCGGCTGGAGTCGAAGAACGCCGCGCTCAAGAAGCTGAACGACCAGCTCGAGGCGCAGCGCAACGAGCTGTCCCGGCTCAACGCCGAGCTCGACAAAGCGAACCGGCTCAAGGACCAGTTCCTGGCGACCGTCTCCCACGAGCTGCGCACGCCCCTCAACAGCGTGATCGGGTTCAGCGACCTGCTCCTGGCCCCGGACTCGGTGGTCGGCCCGCTGACCGACACACAGCGCGACTACCTCGAGACGATCGCACGCAACGGCCGTCACCTGCTGCACCTCATCAACGAGCTGCTCGATCTCTCCAAGATCGCCGCCGGCCGCATGGAACTCTACCGGGAGTCGCTCGACCTCGAGGCCCTCCTCCGCGAAGCCGCCGCCAGCGTCCACGCCCAGCTCGAGGCGCGCCGGCACACCCTCGCGGTCGATCCACCCGGCGAACCCGTTCCGGTCGAGGCCGACCGCGTGCGCCTGCGGCAAGTGCTCCTGAACCTGCTCTCGAACGCGATCAAGTTCACTCCGGAGGGCGGGGGCATCACGCTCGTCGCGCGGTTGGAAGACACCGGCCGGCGCGTGCGCGTGGCGGTCAGCGACACCGGCATCGGCATCGCGCCCCAGGACCAGGCGAGACTGTTTCAGGAGTTCGTGCAGCTGGACGGCGGGTCGAGCCGCCGCTACGAGGGGTCCGGCCTCGGCCTCGCTCTCTCGAAGCGCCTCATCGAGCTGCACGGCGGCAGGATCGGCGTCAAGAGCGAGATCGGCAAGGGCAGCACGTTCTGGTTCACGCTGCCCCGCGCCGGCGCGCAGCCGGGGCACGGAGCGGCGTGATGGCGACCATCGTCGTCGTGGAAGATCAGCCCGACAATCTCAAGCTCATCACGGCGCTCCTCACCATGAAGGGGCACCGCGTGATCGGCTTGAGCTCCGGGGAGCGATTGGTGCCCACCCTGCTCGGCGAGGCGCATGCCCCGGAGCTGGTGCTGCTCGACATTCAGCTTCCCGGCCGCGACGGCTTCGGCGTGCTTGCGGACGTCAAAAAAATCGCGGGCGACCACCCCTGGAAGGTCGTCGCCCTCACGGCACATGCGATGCCCGGCGATCGCGAGAAGGCGCTGGCGGCGGGATTCGACGGCTACATCGCCAAGCCCATCGACGTGCGCTCGTTCCCCCAAGAAATCGCTCTCTACCTGGGCGGCCCTCCCGCTAAGTCGCTTTCCGAAGGTTGATCGAGCCGTTCACCGTCATCACGTGGACCCGGCGGCCGCCGGACCCGACCGTCCCCTTGCAGTGCTTGGCGGTGAACTTGCCCGTGACCGGCAGCGGATAGTCCGTGTTGATCGAGCCGTTCACCGTAGCCGCATCGACGTCCGCATCGAGCTCCGGCGGCAGCTCCGCGGTGGCGGTCCCGTTCACGGTCACGAGCGAGACCGCGCCCGTATCGTCGAATGCCCGCATCCGCGCGCGCACGTTGCCGTTCACGGACACGGCGCTCACCGGTCCGCGCGACGTCACCGCGTCCACCTGTCCGTTGACGCTTGCCGCCACCAGGGGCGCCGACGCGCCCTCCACCCGCACGCTGCCGTTGACCGTCGTCGCACCCAGCCGCACACCGCGTGGCAGCCGCACCGTGAAGTCCACGGTGACATCGTTCCCGTGCGCCGATCCCTGCCGGAAGACTGTCCCGAGCCCTTCCCCACCTCCGCCCCCAGGCCCGCACCGGCCACCACCACGCTGCCATACGGCGCAGATCGCGACGCCGCCGTCGTAGGGCACCGTCACGAACTTCACGGTGGCGGGATCGGACCGGCCGTAAGTCTTGACGCCCACGACTTCGAGCGAGTCGCCGCTCGTGGGCTCAGCCGTCACCGAACCGTTCGTGGTGCGCAACCAGACCCACTGCTTCGCCCCAAGCTTGGCGCGATACGTCCACGGGTCCGCGGACTGCCGCGGGCCCGCTCTCACGTCCGGGTTGAAGTCGTTCAGCCGCTCGAGATTTCGGATGTCGCCGAAGTTCTCTCGCAGTTGGCTCACGACGGACGCGGGAAGCTCCGCCAGGCGCTCCTTGGCCCGGTGGACCATGGCCCGGACGGTAATCCCAACCACGATGACGCCGGCGAACAGAGCAGCGCCCCGGATGATGTCCTTCCGCCACGCCTGCCAAAAGGAGTTCATACAGTCAGCCCGTTGCACGGTCGACTCCATAGTGGCAGGTCGTGCGGGAATTGGCGAGGCGGGGTCCGGATGGCTCAGGTAGCCGCCCGGGACGGCGCCGCCTGGCTTGGCTCGTGACAGCGCACCGTCGGCCGCCCGTGAGCCAGGCGCGCCCTAGTCGCTTCCACGACGACGGGGGCGAGGGTGCCACCGTACCAGACCCGGTCCACCTCGTGGGCCCTGTGCCTCGGGGCTGGGTGCGAAGCCTCGTTGGGAACGGCGTGAAGCGACGCCACCGCCACCTGGCCGGCATACCCGTAGAACGTGGTAAGGCCGATCCCCAGCACCACGGCGTACATGCGCATATCGTACCTCCCAACTCCGGTTGCGAACTACGCGGCGGGCGGTAATCCCAGGACCTCCCCGGGGCCCAGACGGCGGACTTACGACCTCTAAGACGTAGGAAGCGCCCGAATGGTTGCAGCGGGCGCGCCACATACGGGAGGCTAAGAACCGGTCTCTGGGTTGGGAGGGGGGACGATGTGGGTGCAACACGTGGCGGCAGAACGTGGTGTGCCCCTACTACAGCACCAGGTCGTACGATTCGTTCCAGCCTACCTCGTAGGTGCCCTTGCACCGATTGCACCGCATCGTCGCGCCATGGCCCGCGAGCGGCTGGCGTCCGCGGCAGCTCGGGCATACTGCGTAGGAGTCGCCCCAGCTCGGCGGCAGCCGTACGGCGTTCTTCGGGCGGGGGACGATCGTCCACTTACGCGGCGGAGTCTCTATGATCTGCAGGAACGCTGAGGGGACCCAGACCGGCTGGCCCATGACCTCGAGCACGGTCTGAAGCGGCCCCACCTCGCGGATCCGATACCACGCGCCGCGGCGCAGCCGGATGTTCAGGTTAGCCTGTAAGCGAGCCCATTGCATTGCGGCATTACCGACGCCTCGGTGCTGAACGTTGATCGAGGACTGGTCGCCGGTGACGGGAGGGCGCGACCGGCCGCACATCAGGAGCGCTGCTACGGGGGAATGTATTAGAGCCGAAACCGCTAGACTAGGGGGAAGACACCGAGCACGGTGGAGCGTTGGCCGTGCGGCGTTACTCAACGGAACGTAATCGCGACGCCTTTCTGCGCGGTCCCCGCAACGGTGACCGTTTCGACGGCAAGGGCGGCTCCAAGGAGCCACGGCCGCATTCGGGCGGGGACGGCCGCCGCCGCTCCGAGTACGGTCAGACCGGCGACGGCGGTGTAGGCATTGATCTGTCCAACTGTAGGATTGGGCCCGAGGATAGGATTCGTCTCGCGGAACCCGCGCCAGCCGCCGCGAGCAAGCGCGCGGGTCTGGGCAGCATCAACCCACAAGGCGGCGGCGAAGGCACCCGCCAGCGCGATCTCGGACCCGCTCCATGACGGCCGCCGCGGCATCCGCCAAGGAACGCTCCAAGCGGCGCGCGCAGGCCCTGCTGCCGCGCCGCCGAGCACCGTCAGGGAAGGTGCGGCCGCCCGTGTGTTGTTCGAGGTCGCGGACACGTTGCGGTAGCCCAACGAGATGCGCTGAGCCCCCGCCCCTGAGGCCAGCGCGAGGAACGCCGCCGCCCAGACCACGACCGTCGCCACGGGTCTCATGCCAGGCGTCGGACGCAAGGGCGGTGCCACTCCACCGCGCGACTGGGACGCCAGGCGGGGACCGACTTGCACGGGGGCCCACGTGGATACGAGCCGCCGTCCGGCGGCCGTGCCTCAAGCCGGCGACCCGGCGATCAGCCTCGTTACACGGTTCGGTGGAGGGTTACCGGGCGGGTCACCTCTGACGGCTCGCCCAAGCCGCTGTTATTTTGTTAAGCGACACCAGCGGGGAGCGACGTGAGTCCGAAGCGGTTTTGGGCGCGGTTGGGCGCCGACCTCAAGTGCCCGTTACGCCGTGGCGCCTGGTATCGCGTGACCAAGCTCGGTCCGCTCAAGGCGATCCTCGACGTGGTGGGCGAGCCCGTAGACATACCCCGGCCGTTCCTCGAGATCATGAGTACGCCGCCACGTCGATGGTCGGTCGTGCCTCGTCCCAAGAACCCTGCCCGCTTTCCAGGGGTGTCCCAGTACGCAGTGTGCCCCAACTGCCGCGCGCGTGCGCCGCTCGACGAGCAACCGCCCGCGATGCGCTGCAGACGCTGCAACGAGGTCTTTGAAGTCGCCTGGGGTGAACCGTACTTCAGCGGAGGTGAGACGCAGGACTCCGGCGTCGATCTCGAGTGATAACCAACAGGAAGCACCCGCCGCGAATGCTCGCGGCGGGTGCTTCCTGTTTCAGGAACGTGCTTCGCGACCGCTCAGCACGAGGTGCCGTTGACCAGATCGAAACAGAGCGAGTTGAA
>DATDFP010000090.1:0-4575 GCA_036522535.1 Gemmatimonadales bacterium | reverse complement strand
GCCGCGAGCGTTCCCTGCGCCCACCCCACCAGCCGGTCGACTCCGAAGTCGTGTCCGGTCACGAGACCCAGGCCTGCGGCGGCGTAGAACGGCGACTCCTGGTGCAGCGGGGCGAGCTCGAGTGTCCCCGACCATGCCGGTGTCGCGCCGAACGAGGGAATCCACAGGAGATCGCTCGAAACCTGGACGGCATGAATGCCGAGCGCCGTCTGGAGGTGCAGGCGGAAGAACCCCTTCGCGGTGCCCCCGGAGGCGATGCTGTAGAGTCCCCCATTGATGTCGAGATGCGGCGTCGAGAACGTCCACCCCTCGCGGGTCCCGGTGGAGAAGGCGCGGCCGTGAATGACGGGGCCCGTTCCCGAGTCAGCGGGGGCCGCGGGATGCTGGGCGGCGACGCGCATGACGGGCAGCAACGCGAGTGTCAAGGTCAGGGTCAGGCGGCGCACGGTTCTCCTCACGGGGTCGAGTGGATCAGATTATAGTCTGTCTGACCTTCCCCGCACGGGAGCTGTCACAGGATGACGACCGGGACCCCCACCATGCCGCTCGTCAGGCGGCGGTTTGGCGAGACGTCGCGGCAGGACCGCTGGTGGCTCCGGCCCGCGCTGGTGTTCACCATCCTCGCGGCGTTCATCGTGTACGCCACCTGGGCCGCGTTGCAGGGTGATCACTATCGATTCGGGCCCTACCTGTCCCCGCTGTATTCCCCGGAGCTGTTCGGCTCCGCGCAGGCGTGGTTCGGCGCCCTGCCCGCGTGGTGGCCGTCGTGGCTGCCGTGGTCGCCCGCCATTCTCATCCTCTGGGCGCCGGGCGGGTTCCGCCTCACCTGTTACTACTATCGGGGCGCCTACTACAAGGCGTTCTGGGCCGATCCCCCGGCGTGTACCGTCGGCGAGCCCCGCAAGACGTACCTGGGCGAGCGCTCCTTCCCGTTGATCCTGCAGAACGTCCACCGCTATTTCCTCTACCTGGCCCTCGGCTTCCTCGTCATCCTCGCCCACGACGTGTGGGATGCGCTGTGGTTCACCGATTCCGCGACGGGCGCGCGGCACTTCGGCATCGGCGTCGGCACACTGGTGCTCGCCCTCAACGTCGTGCTGCTGGGCGGGTACACGTTGAGCTGCCACAGCCTGCGCCACCTGGTCGGGGGCGGCCTCGACCTGTTATCGCGGCGGCCGGTGCGGCGCGTCGCCTACGCCTGCGTCACCTGTCTCAACAGCCGCCACATGATCTGGGCGTGGATGAGCCTCGTGTGGGTCGCGTTCTCGGACGTCTATGTGCGGCTCTGCTCGATGGGCGTCTGGACCGACATGAGGCTCCTGTGAGCGGGGGCGGGGGCGGGGGCGGGGGGACGCCCGAGACCATCGAGCACGACGTGCTCGTCATCGGCGCGGGCGGCGCCGGGCTGCGCGCGGCGATCGCCGCGTCGGCTGCCGGCGTCTCGGTCGGCGTGGTCTGCAAGTCGCTGCTCGGCAAGGCACACACCGTCATGGCCGAGGGCGGCGTCGCCGCGGCGCTCGCCAACGTCGACGACCGCGACAGCTGGAAGGTGCACTTCGCCGACACGATGCGCGGCGGCCAGTACCTGAACGACCCCCGCATGGCCGAGCTGCACGCGAAGGAGGCCCCCGACCGCGTGCGGGAGCTGGAAGCGTGGGGCGCGCTGTTCGATCGCACCACAGACGGCCGCATTCTGCAGCGCAACTTCGGCGGCCACGCCTATCCGCGTCTCGCGCACGTGGGCGACCGCACCGGCCTCGAGATGATCCGCACGCTGCAGGACCACGGCATCCATCAGGGCATCACGTTCCACATGGAATGCACCGTCACCAGCCTGTTGACCGATGGCGGACGGGTCGTGGGCGCGTTCGGGTACGAGCGCGAGCGCGGGCGGTTTCGCGTCTACCGCGCGGGCGCCGTGGTCCTCGCCACCGGCGGGATCGGGCGCGCCTATCGCATCACCAGCAACAGCTGGGAATACACGGGCGACGGCCAGGCGCTGGCCTACGACGCCGGCGCCGAGCTCGTCGACATGGAGTTCGTGCAGTTCCACCCGACCGGGATGGTGTGGCCGCCGTCGGTGCGGGGTATCCTGGTCACCGAAGGGGTGCGCGGCGAAGGCGGCGTTCTGCTGAACAAGGAGGGGCGCCGCTTCATGTTCGACGACATCCCGCCCGCCTATCAGAATCAGACCGCCGACAGCGAGGACGAGGGGTGGCGCTACACGCAGGGCGACAAGAGCGCCCGCCGCCCTCCCGAGCTGCTCACGCGCGACCACGTCGCCCGCTGCATCAACCGCGAGATCAAGGCGGGGCGCGGCAGTCCGCACGGCGGGGTATTCCTCGACATCGCCTGGATCAAGCAGCGCATGAAGAACGCCCCCGAGCACATCAGGAAGAAGCTGCCGGGGATGTACCACCAGTTCATGGAGCTCGCCGGGGTGGACATCACCGCGGAGCCGATGGAAGTGGGACCCACGACGCACTACATGATGGGTGGCATCCGCGTCGATGCCGAAACGCAGATGTCGACGGTCCCCGGGCTCTATGCGGCGGGTGAGTGCGCCGCCGGGCTGCACGGCGCCAACCGGCTGGGCGGCAATTCATTGTCCGATCTCCTGGTGTTCGGCAAGCGCGCCGGCGACCATGCCGCGCGCTTCGCGCGGGAGCAGGGAACAGTGCGCACCGTACCGACGGCTCAGGTCGAGGCGGCGTCGCGCGCCGCGCTCGCGCCGTTCGAGCGCCCCCCGGCCGACGGCAACAACCCCTACCAGGTGCAGCACGCGTTGCAGGAGATGATGCAGGATCTGGTGGGGATCGTGCGGACGCAGCAGGAGATGGAGCGCGCCATGGACGGGCTCGCCGCGCTGCGCGCGCGTGCGGCGCGCACCGCCGTGCCGGGGAATCGCGAGTACAACCCGGGATGGCACACCGCGCTCGATCTCGCCAGCATGCTCGTCGTGAGCGAGGCGATCACGCGCTCGGCGCTCGCCCGCACCGAGAGTCGCGGCGCCCATTTTCGCGACGACCACCCCGGGAAGGACGAGGCCCAGGGGAAGGTGCGCCACGTGATCAAGCGGGGCGCGGACGGCGCGATGCAGCTCGAGCGCATTCCAGTGACGCCGCCTTCCCCCGAGCTGCAACGCATCATCGAGGAGCAGCGCTGATGGCGACGGCCACGTTTCGCATCTGGCGGGGCGACCGCACGAGCGGCGCCCTGCGCGACTACACCACCGAGATCGGCGACGGCATGGTGGTGCTCGACGCGGTGCATCAGATTCAGGCCGCCCAGGCTCCCGATCTCGCCGTGCGCTGGAACTGCAAGGCCGGCCGCTGCGGCTCCTGCTCGGCCGAAATCAACGGGATGCCGCGGCTCATGTGCATGACCCGGCTCGAGGATCTGCCGCTCGAGCGGCCGGTGACGATCGAGCCGATGAAGGCGTTTCCGCCGGTCCGCGATCTCGTGACCGACGTCTCCTGGAACTACCGGGCGAAGGCGGCGATCGCCCCGTTCACGCCGCGCCCGCCCGACGCCGCCGACGGCACGTGGCGCATGGATCAGGGCGACGTCGACCGGGCGATGGAGTTCCGCAAGTGCATCGAGTGCTTCCTCTGCCAGGACGTCTGCCACGTGCTGCGGGAGCACCACCTGCACGACCGCTTCGTGGGCCCCCGCTTCCTGGTCCACGCCGCGGCGCTCGAGATGCACCCGCTCGACGTGGCCGACCGGCGCGAAGCGCTGCGCGCCGCGCACGGCATCGGCTACTGCAACATCACCAAGTGCTGCACCACGGTGTGCCCCGAGCACATCACCATCACCGACAACGCGATCATACCGCTGAAGGAGCGGGTGGCGGACCGGGCGTACGATCCGATTCGCGCGTTGCTGCGTCTCGTGGGTCTCGCCCACTGACCGGGGGGGGGAGCCGCCTATGCCTGCGCTCAAGAAGATTTCACCGACCGGCATCGAGCGGGCGCTCGAGAAGGTGGACCGCTACCGTCTGCTCAACGAGCCGGGGGACGCCGAGAGTATCTGCCTCGATATCCTGGAGGTCGATCCGCAGAATCAGCGGGCCCTGGTGGCGTTGCTGCTCTCCCGTACCGATCAGTTCCAGCACGGGCGCGGGGCGGTGGCGGGGGCGCGCGAGGTGCTGCCGCAGCTCGCGAGCGAGTATCATCGCGCGTACTACGCCGGCATCATTTGCGAGCGCTGGGCGAGGGCGCGGCATGCCCGGGGAGCGCCGGGCGCCCCGGCGACGGTCTATCACTGGCTGCGCGAAGCGATGGACTGGTACGAGAAGGCGGAGGCGCTGCGTCCCGCCGGAAACGACGATCCGCTGCTGCGCTGGAATGCGTGCGCCCGCCATCTGGAGCGGCACCCCGAGCTGAAGCCGGAGACGGAGGACCGGGCCGAGGCGATGCTTGAGTAGACCGCTCCGGTTCGATCGCAACGAGTTTTCCGGTGCCTTTGGGGATCTCGGCACCGACTTTCCCCTGATCGTCGGCATGGTCGCCGCCGCGCAGCTCGACGGCGCGAGCGTGCTGATCGCGTACGGCCTCATGGAGATCGGGACCG
>DATDFP010000089.1:0-16306 GCA_036522535.1 Gemmatimonadales bacterium | reverse complement strand
CGTTGTCGTAAATCAGCAACATATACTTCATGTTCGATGCCTCCATCCTCTCGTCGAACGGGACGCGCCAAAATCGACAGCCGCTTCAACGGATTTCCGCCCGACGCGTCGCTCCGTGTGGCGGGGGGTAGGGTTGCGCCGTCCTTGATATATCAATGGTACTTGATATATTGAGACTCATGACGACGGCGACCGTTCCCACGCTCGGCCGGGCGGCGCGTTGGTTCCACGCGCTCTCCGACGAGACGCGGCTCGAGATCGTGCAACTGCTGTCGCACGGTGAGCGCTGCGTATGCGAGCTTCAGGACGTGCTCGATGCAGCCCAGTCGCGGCTGTCCTTTCATTTGAAGACGCTCAAGGACGCGGGGCTCGTGAGCGACCGGCGGGAGGGTCGCTGGGTCTATTACTCGTTGAATCGCAGGGCGCTCGACGAGATCGCCGAGTTCGCTGCGGCGGTGAAACCGGGGAAGCACGCCGGCAGTTGCGCCCGCGCGTGCTGCAGCTAGGGCCGTGAGAGCGCGACGGAAGTCTGACGTCTGAGGTCTGAGGTCTGACGTCTCTTCATAAGGAGCGGTGAGCACATGAGCGGCGACGAGATCAAGCAGGCCGTGAAGGAAAAGTACGGGCAGGCCGCGCTCCGCGTAGTCGGCGGTGAGCGTGGCAGCTGTGGGGAGAGCGGGAGTTGCGGGTGTGATCCTGTCAGCGCGAACCTCTACGATGCCGCGGAGACCGCCCGCCTCCCTGAAGGAGCGGTGCTCGCCTCGCTCGGCTGCGGCAACCCGACCGCCCTGGCTGAGCTCCACGAAGGGGACGTGGTGCTCGACCTGGGGTCCGGTGGCGGGATCGATGTCCTGCTGTCCGCCAGGCGCGTGGGCCAGACCGGCAAGGCTTACGGCCTCGACATGACCGATGAGATGCTCGCCCTGGCGCGTGAGAACCAGCGCAAGGCGGGAGTCGCGAACGTCGAGTTCTTGAAAGGGGAAATCGAAGACATCCCGCTCCCGGATGCGTCGGTGGACGTGATCATCTCGAACTGCGTGATCAACCTTTCGGCCGACAAGCGCCGCGTGTTCCGTGAGGCGTTCCGAGTGCTCAGGCCGGGCGGCCGGTTCGCGGTGTCGGACGTGGTGGTACGAGGGGAAGTTCCGGCTGCCGTGCGGCGCAGCATGGAGCTGTGGGTAGGATGCGTCGCCGGCGCCCTGGAGGAGGCCGACTATCGCCGGCTCCTGGCGGAGGCGGGATTCGAGGGGATCGGTGTCGAGCCGACGCGGATCTACGAGTTCGAGGATGCGCGCGCCGTGCTGGCGGGGGCGGGCCTCGATGCGGACGTGCTGGCGCGCGAGGTGGGGGGCCGGGTCATGGGCGCGTTCGTGCGTGCCCGCAAACCCGCGGTTGCGCGCTAAGGATCATCTCGGAGCGGGCTCGTCACATGGCCATCGATGAGAACCGCAAGTACCGCCTCCTGTTCATCTGCACCGGGAATTCGGCCCGGAGCCAGATGGCGGAAGCGGTGCTCAACTGGAAGGGCGGAGGACGATTCCACGCCGAGAGCGCCGGGTCGTATCCGGCGGAGCGCGTGAATCCTCATGCGATCGAGACACTGCGTGAGTATGGCATCCCATGGTCCGGCCACGCCCCCCGCAGCATCGACGGGTTGGAGCGGGAGCCCTGGGACTTTGTGATCACCGTCTGTGACCGGGCGAAGGAGTCGTGCCCGATCTTCCCCGGGCAGCCGGTCCTCGCCCACTGGGGCATGCCGGACCCCGCCGACGTCGAGGGCGACGGCGCCGCGAAGCGCGCAGCTTTCCAGAGCGCGTTCGTCCTGATCAGCCGCCGGATCGATTTGCTGCTCGCGCTCCCCCTGGAAAAGCTCGAGCGGCTCGCGCTCGAAGCCCAGGTGCGGGCGATCGGCCGGGCGACTGGATAGGGCGAGGAGCCCGGGACAGGCATGGAAACCGAGAGAAAATATCTGGTGACCGAAGTCCCGAAGGACCTGGACGCGTGGCCGCACGAAGACGTGGCGCAGGGTTACATCGAGCTGGCGGAGGACGGCACGGAAGTGCGAGTCAGAAAGATGGGCGCGAAGTACTACGAGACCGTGAAGACCGGGCAAGGTCTGACACGAGGTGAAACCGAGATCGAGCTGGACAAGGGACAGTTCGAGACGCTGTGGCCTCTGACGGAGGGCAGGAGAATCGAGAAGACGCGGTATCGAATCCCTTATCGAGGACGGATCATCGAGGTTGACGTCTATCGCGGCCGCCTGAAGGGCCTCGTGACCGCGGAAATCGAATTCGGATCAGCTGCTGAGAGCGAGTCCGTTGATCGGCCTCCATGGATCGGCAGGGACGTCACCAACGACAGGAAATACAAGAACAAGTACCTCGCAGTGCACGGAGTCGCGTCATAAGAGCGGATGAGCGAGCGCCTCGCGCCCTGTCGTGGAGGGGAGCGACGGCCGCGCCGAGCGTGGCGCTACCACGGGATTGAGGCCGAGCGGGCGGGCATGACGATGAGGCGGCGCATTGCCACGGCCCTCGAGCGCACGTTCGCGAGAACGCCCGGCGAGATGTTGCCCCTCGAGCGCGCTCGACACATCATCCTGTCCGACCAGCACAAGGGCCAGCGAGACGGCGCCGACGACTTTCTCGCCAGCGCGGCGAGCTACGTCGCCGCACTCGAGTACTACTGGGAGCACGACTTCGCGCTGATCGTGCTGGGGGACGGCGAAGAGCTCTGGGAGTGCCGCCCGGACCAAGCGCTCCCGGCGTACGCAGGCGTGTTCGCCATCGAGCGCCGGTTCAACACCGCGGGCCGCTACCGCCGAGTGTTCGGGAATCACGACGACTTGTGGATGGACGACCACGCGGTGCGCCGCCATCTCGAGCCCCGGCTTGGCGCGGTCCGCGTCGAGGAGGCGCTCCGCCTCCAGGTCGTGGCGGGCGGAGAACGACTCGGCGAGCTCTTCTTGGTGCACGGGCATCAGGGGCGCTGGGCGAGCGACAAGAATCGCAAGGCCACGGCCTGGGTAGTCCGGAACGTGTGGCGGCCGATTCAACGAATCTTCCGCATCCGGACCTCGACCCCCGCCCGAGACGAGTGCCTCCGCGAGAAGCACGACATCGCCGTGTACGAATGGACGCTCGATCACCCGGGCGTCGTGGTGATCGCCGGCCACACACATCGGCCCATCTGGACCTCCAGGACCCACGTCCAGCAGCTCGAAGAAGAGCTCGCGCATCTGAGGCGCGGCCACACTGATCCGACGGCAATCGCCGACCTGGAGCGAGCTATCGCCACCCGCCGGTCAAAGGACAAGTACTGCGAAGAGGAGCACCGCAAGCGGGCGCTCGCTCCCCGGCCCTCCTACTTCAACACGGGTTGCTGCTGCTTCAAGGACGGCCAGGTGACGGGGATTGAGATCGAGGGTGACGAGATTCGGCTCGTCAAGTGGTCGCCTACGCAGCGACTCGTCCAGGCCAAGGGGAATCTCCGAGACATCTTCGGCGAAGTCCGACGTGCCCCATGAGTGCGGCGGAAGCGGTACCGCGACGCGACCGCGGAGTGTACCCTTGGCCTGTGCCTTCGGGTCACCGAGTCTTCCTGCTCTCGCCTGCCAACTGCTCGGGCAAGCGCGCCGGGTTCCTGCTCCGCGAAGACGCCCGCTCCGCTCTGGCCCAGCGTCTTCGCTCGGCGGAAGGTGCGACGATTGGCGAGGTCTTCACCTTCATGAGCGGGCTGTATTTTCGCGGCAAGCTGGCGTATGCGTCGGCGTTCGCCGATCCGCCGGACGGCTGCGGCGGCGTTTACGTCATCGTGCCGGGTCTGGGGCTCCGTCCCCCCCGGGCCGTCGTCGATCTCGAGGGGTTGCGGGCGATCGCGCGGGTTCCGGTCGATCCGGACAACGGGCGCTACACACGCCCGCTGCGGCGCGATGCCGCCGATCTCGCCGAGCGACTCGAGCCGCGAGACGCCGCCGTCCTGCTCGGCAGCATCGCGACTCCGAAGTACCTCGAACCGCTGAAGGACGTGTTAGGCCCGCGGCTGCGCTACCCCCGGGAGTTCATCGGGCGAGGAGACATGAGCCGCGGCGCCCTGATGCTGCGATGCGCCGCGGAGGGCCGCGAGCTCACGTACGCCGAGGCTTCACACCAGCCTGCCTGACCGGGCCTCCGGCGCGCAGCGACGGATCCGACTATCGTTACGCCCTATGCCCCGATCACGCGGTGCGGCGACGAAACAGGACGGCGGCCCGGCCGAACGCTTCGTGGTCGACGGCCGCGAGATCCCTATCTCGAATCCGAGCAAGGTGCTCTTCCCGAAGCCCGGATACACGAAGCTCGACCTGGTGCGCTATTACCTCGCCGTTGCCGAAGGCGCGTTGCGCGGGGCCGGCGGCCGGCCCAACGTGCTGGTGCGCTATCCCAACGGCATCACCGGCGAGTTCTTCTATCAGAAGCGCGCGCCCGAGTCGCGCCCGCCGTGGATTGAGGTGGTCTCGCTGCGCTTTCCCTCGGGGCGCAGCGCCGACGAGGTCGTCCCGCGCGACGCCGCTGCGCTCGCGTGGCTCGCCAATCTCGCGTGCCTCGAGCTGCACCCGCATCCCGTTCGCGCCGAGGACCTCGACCATCCCGACGAGCTGCGGGTGGACTTGGACCCCGTGCCCGGCATCAAGTGGCCGCAGGTGCGCCAGGTGGCCCGCGTGGTCCACGCCACGTTGACAGATTTCGGGCTCACCGGTTGGCCGAAGACCTCGGGCAGCCGGGGCCTCCACGTCCTCGCGCGCATCGAGCGGCGCTGGGGCTTCGACGAGGTGCGCCGCGCGGCACTGGCGCTGGCGCGCGAGATCGAGCGACGCGCGCCCAAGCTCGCCACGAGCAAGTGGTGGAAGGAAGAGCGGCACGGGGTGTTCGTGGACTACAACCAGAACGCCAAGGACCGCACCGTCGCCTCAGCGTATTCGGTGCGGCCGACCCCCGATGCGCGCGTCTCGGCGCCGCTCGGCTGGGACGAGGTGGACGCGGCCGACCCCGCCGAATTCACGCTCGCCACGATGCCGCGCCGCTTCGCGAGCCTCGGCGACCGCCACGCCGGGATCGACGGGACTTCCGGCTCGCTCGAGCCGCTGCTCGATCTCGCGGCGCGGCACGAGCGCGAAGGGCTGGGCGACGCGCCCTGGCCGCCGCACTTCAAGAAGCAGCGCGGCGAGCCCCTTCGCGTACAACCGTCCCGGGCGCGCGCGGCGAAGCACCCGCTGATCGAGATCGGCCGCGCCAAGCGCAAGCAGGACGCGCTTGCCGGGCTCAAGCGCTGGAAGGCCCGCCACCCCAAAGCCGCGGCCCACCTCGAACCCTCCGATGTGATGATCGATTCGATGCGCGGCCGCTCGTCCACCTGGACCCGGATCCGCGTGAACCTGCGGCACGTGCCGGTCAGGCTCCGCCCGCGTCAGGCGCGTCTCGACCCGGATGAGAAGACTTTAGCGAGCTCGTAGGCGGGCGTCACCTCCAGCTGGTCGTAGCGGCAGTCGCGAGGCTCCCTGTCCGGCCGCCAGCGCAAGAAGGTCGCCGCGTGGCGGAAGCGCTCACCTTGCAGATGGTCGTATTTGACCTCGCACACCCGCTCGACGCGGAGCGGCTCCCAGGAGAGATCCTTGCCCGCGCTCCAGCGGCTCTGCGCGCCGGGCATACGGGCGCTGCCGGCGTCCGCCTGCGCCCAGGCTCGCCAGGGATGGCTCGCCAGGGCGTTCTTGCGGAGCGGCGCCAGCTCCTTCACGAGCTGCTTCCGCATCACCATCGTGAACGACGACGTGACGCCGACGTGCTGCAGCACACCGCGGTCGTCGTACAGGCCGAGCAGCAGGGAGCCGACCGCGTCCGAACCGGTCTTGTGCCAGCGGAAGCCGGCCACCGCACAGTCAGCGGTGCGCGCGTGCTTGACCTTGATCATGGCGCGCTTGCCCGGCTGGTAGGGGGCGTCCACCGGCTTCGCGATCACGCCGTCCAGGCCGGCGCCCTCGAACCGCTCCAGCCACCTGGCGGCGGTGCGGGCGTCTCTGGTCATGGGAGTCAGGTAGAGGGGCGGGCCCACTCCCGCGCACAGCCGCTCGAGCAGAGCGCGGCGCTCCTGCTGCGGCGCCGCCATGCTATTGCGGCCGCCGGCCGCCAGAAGGTCGAACGCCACGAACGACGCCGGCGTCGCCTGCGCCAGCTTGGCCACGCGCGACTCCGCGGGATGCAGCCGCATCTGCAGCGCGTCGAAGTCGAGCCCGTGCGGAGTCGTGATGACGATCTCGCCGTCGACCACGCAGCCCTTGGGCAGCTGCTCGAGCAGCGCCTCGTGCAATTCCGGGAAATAGCGGTCGAGCGGCTTCAGCTCGCGGCTCTGGATGAAGACGTCGGAGGCGCTGCGAAACACGATGGCGCGGAACCCGTCCCACTTCGGCTCGTAGAGAAAGTCCCCGCCGCCAGGCAAGGTCTCGGCGAGCTTGGCGAGCATCGGCTCGATCGGCGGTACGAGGGCGAGCTTCACGGCATCAATGTGCCGACTGGCGGTGCGCCGGGGAAGGCTAAAGCTCGGCAGGTGAGCGGACGTGTCGCAGCGACCTGACCACGAGGACGGCCATGCCGATCACGATGAGCGCGCTGACCGTAGCGGTTACTCGCAGCCCGGACGTGAATGCCGCCCGCGCCGTGGCAAGCAGCGCCGCACCGAGCTCGGGCAACTGCCGGGCCGCCGCCACCGCACCGCCGAGGGTGTCGCGCGCGCCCTCCGCGAGGTGGGCCGGGATGCCCTCGGGGACGGAAGCGGCCATGGCCCTCCGGTAGATCGCCGTCCCAATGCTGCCGAGGATCGCGATACCGAGTGCCCCGCCGAACTCGGAGCACGTCTCCGAAATACCCGCCGCCGCCCCGGCCCGCTCGGCCGGCGCCGCCCCGATGATGAGGTCGTTCGCCAGGGTGAACACCGGCGAAAGCCCCAGAGCGAACACAATCGTGCTGCTCACAACGACGGGGAGTCCGGAAACGCCCCCGACCCGGGCGAGCGCGGCGAACCCCACGGCCGCGACCAGGAGGCCAGCGGTCATCAAGACGGCCGGCCGCACCCGCCGCGCAACGATCGGGGACAGCACGGAGCCAACGACGAACGCGAGAGCGAACGGCATCGACCACAGGCCTGCCTGCATCGGCGAGAGACCGAGCACCAATTGGAGATACTGGGCGATGAAGACATAGGGACCGAACACGACGAACGTGGCGAGCATGTAGACGGCCAGTGCTGCGGTGAAGGCCGGCGTCCGGAACAGTCTCAGATCAATCAACGGATCGGCCAGCTTCTGCTGCCTGCGCACGAACGCAACGCCGACGGCCACCCCGGCGGCGATGGAGAGCCCGGGCAACCACCCCACGCCGTACGCCGCGACCTGCTTGAGCCCGTAGATGACGGCGAGGACGGCCGCCACCGACAGGAGGGCGCTGAACGGGTCCGGGCGCCTCGCTTTGGGATCCCGGAACTCGGGCAGCAGCGTCGGACCCAAGGCCAGCACCAGCACCATCATCGGGACGCTCACGAGGAACACCGAACCCCACCAGAAGTGCTGGAGGAGGACCCCGCCCAGCGGCGGGCCGATCACCCCGCCGGCGGAGTAGCTGGCGATCCACACGCCGATGGCGACGGAGCGCTGCCTCGAGTCGAGGAACATGTTGCGAATGAGGGACATCGTCGACGGCGCCAGGGTCGCCCCGGCGAGCCCCAGCACCGCGCGCGCCGCAATGAGCATGGCGGCGCTGCTCGAGAACGCGGCGAGCATCGACGCGACGCCGAACGCGGCCGCACCGACCAGCAGCAACCGGCGGCGGCCGATGCGGTCGCCCAGCGTGCCCATCGTAATCAACGACCCGGCCACGAGAAACCCGTAGATATCGATGATCCACAAGAGCTGCGTGCTGCTGGGCTTCAAGTCGGCGCTCAGCGACGGCACCGCCAGGTTCAGCACGGTCAGATCCATTGAGTAGAGCAGGCACGGCAGGGCGATCACGCCCAGCCCGATCCACTCCCGACGTCCTGCTCTCGGTGGAGCCACCGTGGCGCTCGTCATGGCAAATTGAATGCGTATGAGCGCCGGGAGGTTCCATCAGAGGCCCGTCCGGCGCCGACGCGGGACTTGTGGCGCACTTAGATTCCCTCCCACCGCGACCCGTAAGGGCCCACTCATGCAGCGCCTGCTCAAATCCACGGCCGAGCGTGCAGCACGTTATCTCGACTCACTCCGTGAGCGGAACGTCGCGCCCACGCCGGAGGCCGTTGCCAAGCTGCGGCGGTTTGATGAGCCGCTCCCCGACGCTCCAACCGATCCGGAAGCGGTGATCGCCTTGCTGGATGACGTCGGCTCTCCGGCCACGATGGCATCCGCGGGCGGGCGTTTCTTCGGCTTCGTCGTCGGCAGCTCCCTTCCGGCGACGGTGGCGGCGAACTGGCTGGCCGGAGCCTGGGATCAGAACGCCGGGATAGTAGTCCTGTCACCCGTTGCCGCCAAGCTCGAAGAGGTCGCCATGCGCTGGATGCTCGGCCTCTTGGGGCTGCCGCCGGAGTGCGGCGCGGGGTTCGTCACCTGTGCGACGCAGGCGAATTTCGCCGGCCTGGCGGCTGCCCGACACGCGCTCCTCGCCCGGCAGGCGTGGGACGTTGAGACCCAGGGCTTGTTTGGAGCGCCGCCGATCAAAGTGATCGTCAGCGAAGCGGTCCACGTCAGCGTCCTCAAGGCGTTGACGCTGCTCGGCCTCGGGCGCGAGCGCGTGATCCGCGTGCCTGTCGACGGTCGAGGCAGAATGCGGGTCGACGGGATGCCGCGGCTCGACGACAACACGATCGTGTGCCTTCAGGCCGGCGACGTGAACACCGGCGGGTTCGACCCCGCCGCCGAGATCATCCCGCGCGCCCGGGCCGCCGACGCCTGGGTACACGTGGACGGCGCGTTCGGCCTGTGGGCGGCGGCGGCTCCGGCCCGCGCGCATCTCGTGAAGGGCTTCGCCGACGCCGATTCATGGGCGACCGACGCCCACAAGTGGCTCAACGTGCCGTACGACAGCGGCATCGTTTTCGTCCGCGACCCGCGGCACCTGCGCGCGGCGATGGCGGTGAATGCGCCCTACCTCGTCATCGGCGAGACCCGCGAACCGGAGCACTACACACCCGATTTCTCACGGCGGGCGCGGGGTGTCGAGGTATGGGCGGCACTGCGCTCGCTGGGGCGCCAGGGAGTGGCCGACCTGATCGAGCAGACCTGCCGCCACGCGGCGCGTTTCGCGGAAGGGCTGCGCGCGGCGGGGTACGACGTCCTCAACGACGTGGTCATCAATCAAGTGCTGGTCTCTTTCGGAGACGCCGAGATGACCCGCCGCGTGATCGCCGCGATTCAGGCAGAAGGCACGTGCTGGGCCGGCGCAACCGTGTGGCAGGGGCGTACCGCCATGCGCATCAGCGTCTCGTCATGGGCGACTACGGACGACGATGTGGAGCGCAGCCTGGAGGCGATGATTCGCGTGGCGGCGGACATCAGCCGGTCGTCAGGCCCTTGACGGCCTGAGCATGAAGACTGCCGTGTTGAGCGGCGATCACGCCCGTACGACCTTCGCGACAGTGTCCCAGGTGCGGGTCGTGACCTCTTTGCCCAACGTCTTCTCGATGAGCACCATGAAGACGGGCCCCTTCGGGTTCGGGACGTACGCACTGAAGACTTCTCTGTCCTTGATGGTGAGAATGCGTGCGCCCCCGAGCCCGATGGGTAGCACGAGCGTCGAGGTGGGCTTTTCGCGCAGGAACGTGACAATGCGCTTGGCGGCGGGATCGAGGCGGAAGGCCCGGTAAGGGTCGGACGCGAGCACCTCGCGGAGCGCGTCCAGCGGACGTACGATAGTGAGGAAGGCATCACCCAATCGCTGCATCATCGCGGCTTCGGCTTTGCGCTGGAGCGACGTTTCCGACGCGTCGCGCGCGCTGAACACGACATTCCCGCTCGCGAGGATGGTCTTCACATCGGTGAAGCCGGCCGACTCGAACGCCTTCTTCAGCTCGGGCATCCTGGCGTTCGTCGGGCTAACGCCTCGGAGAAACGCGGCATAGCGTGGCATAGGGGGCAGGAGTGGGCGGTCCGAGAAAAATGTAGCGACGACACGGAATCACGAGGGAATGGCCGACCGCTTCTACACGAGAAAGGGGAATCCGTCGTGGAACCGACCGCACTGTCGCCGTTCGGCGCCTGGGAAAGCTTCTACGTGATCGTCGGCTCGTCGGCCGCGGCGCTGACGGGGTTGCAATTCGTGGTGATCGTCCTGGGGGCCGAGGCGGGCGCGACGCGCGGCCCCGAGACGGTGGCGGCGTTCGGCACGCCCACGATCGTCCACTTCTGCGCCGTCCTGCTCATCGCGGCGATCGTGAGCGTGCCATGGCGTGGCCTCGCGAGCGCCGGGCTCGCCCTCAGCGCCTCAGGCGTGGCGGGAATCGTGTACATGCTGATCGTCATCAGGCGGGCGCGCGGTCAGAAGGGCTACGCGCCGGTGCTGGAGGACTGGCTCTGGCACTGCGGCTTCCCGCTCATCGCGTATGTCATGCTGCTGGGGGCGGCGCTGTTGCTCCGGCGCGATCCCCCGCGGAGCCTGTTGGTGGTTGGCGTGTCGGCGCTGTTCCTCTTGTTCATCGGGATTCACAACGCGTGGGACTCCGTCACCTACATCGCCACGCAACACGCGCAGCGCCTCGAGCGGCCTCCCGAAGGAAAGTAGCTACCTTCCGTGCAACCCCCCGGGCGGGCTTCGTGCGCGAGCTCAATTGCGGTGCTGTGCAACGATCGCGACAGCGGCCGAACAGGGTGCTAAAAAAACCAACTTCGGGCACGTCTCCCGTCCTCGGCCAAAGGCGAGCGTCTTTAAAGACGCACGGTTGCGCCGAGCCGGCCCTTCAGGGCACGGCATCGGCCTTGAAGCCGTTCACACCGGAGTCCATATGAAGCTGGTGGAGATCAGTGTCGGCAAGCCGCAGCACGTGCAATGGCGAGGGCGGAGCGTTCAGACGTCCATCTTCAAGACCCCGCTATCACGCCGCGTACACGTCGCGCGTGGCAATGTCGAGGGCGACGAGCAATCGGATCTGTCCGTTCACGGTGGCCCGGAGAAGGCCGTGTACGCGTACCCGGCGGAGCATTACCCCTTTTGGCGTCTCGAACTGCCGGATGCGGAGCTGCCCTGGGGCGCATTCGGCGAGAACCTCACCACCGAGGGGCTGCTCGAAGATGAGGTCTGGATCGGCGACCGCTACCGCGTCGGTACGGTGGAGCTCGTCGTCACACAGCCGCGCATGCCCTGCTCCAAGCTGGGAATCCGTTTCGCGCGACCCGACATGGTCAAGCGTTTCCGCGAGAGCGGCCGCAGCGGCTTCTATCTCGCCGTCGAGCGAGAGGGCGAGGTGGGTCCGGGGGATGCCATCGAGCGGCTCGCGCGCCCCGAGCAGCGACTGACGGTCGCGGACGTCGTCACCCTGTACGCGACGGATGCCGCGAATCAACCGCTGCTGGAGCGTGCGAGCGGCCATCCTTCCCTGCCCGCCGCCTGGCGTGAGCACTTTCGACGGCGGCTGTGGGAGCCCGATGCCTGATACGCGCCGAGAACGAGCGGCCCCACGATGTGAAAAAGCTCCCTGAAGAGTCCGACGTGGGTTGATTGGACGCCCTGAAGGGCGCCCTCAGCCCGAGTGCGTCCTGAAGGACGCTGGTGCGCCCCCCGCCCTTCAGGAGGCTCTTCTCCTGCGCGGCGAGTGCGGCCGGAGAGCCGGCGAGCCCGACCCGGAAGCCCGAGAAAACCATTCGAAGTCCGCGAGGGTCGTGTGTCAACGGTCGGCCTCAAGGCGCGCCCTCCCCGCGCCGCGGCGCGAGTCGCTGCCGGATGGCACCCAGATGGTACGCCGTGTGCGCGATGGCGCCCATCGCTACGCCCAGAGCGTCCTCGTCCCATACGGCGTGACTCGCCACCGTAACGAGCAGCCTCTCGTACTCATCGCGCAGTCGAGCCCGTAAGGCGGTCCACCCGGCCGCGTCGACCGCGGACACGGTCCAGCTCCGACTCCGGTCGCGTGAGGTCGACTCCCCGCGAAGTTCCCGCGTCGCCAGCGCGATGCTCGAGCTCAGGTGGTGGACGTGGCCGGCGATTGTCGTGCGGCCCGGTCCCCCCTCCGTTGAAGCCTCGGCGGCACTCAACCCGCTGATCGTACCGAAGACCCCGGATCCCGGCGATGTGTCGGTGAAGTAGCTCCAGGGGCCGGGAGGTCCTTCGAAGGCCTCACGCAGCATCCTCGTCAGCAAAGTCACCGTTACCGCGGGCTGGATACCGGTCATGGCCTCGTCACGCCTTGAGCGCCGAGGCGAC
Organism: Gemmatimonadales bacterium; assembly: GCA_036522535.1. Lineage (GTDB taxonomy): Bacteria > Gemmatimonadota > Gemmatimonadetes > Gemmatimonadales > GWC2-71-9 > AG12. The sequence continues at coordinate 3,890 of DATDFP010000089.1, read as the reverse complement.
GGGCAGTTTGAGGCACGTAGGCGACCTGGATCACCGGGATATCGTAGGTGAGAAACACCGCGCCGTCCACTGCGTCTTAAGGAGTCGTTCGCCCAAGCTTTGGTCGGATTCGGGGAGATGGTCAGGAGCATCCGACCGTTGTCATGAGCCGCCTCTCGTCTCCGTCGCCGGAAAGATCAGACAGGTCGTGGTGCCGGAGGCGAGCAGATCCCCCTTGGAGTCGGTGAGGCGGCCTTCTGCCGAGCCCACGCGTGCACCACGCGACACGATTTTGCCCTCGATCCGCAGCTCGCGCGTGTCCCGCGTGATCGCCTTGTGGAACGCGATCTTGATCTCGAGGCTCGTATAGCCCTCGCCGGTCTTGAGGGTGGAATGGACCGCGCAAGCCATGGCGGTGTCGAGCAGGGTCGATGCGTAGCCGCCGTGGACGGAACCGATCGTGTTGTAGAAGCGCTCTTCGGGCGTGGCTCGGAAGACGATCCGACCGACCTCGACCTCGAGTGGTGCGAGGGGGATCACCGCCGCCATGGGCGGCATCGGGTAGCGCCCTGTCGAGATACCCTTCAGGAAGTCCACGCCAGCCTGGCCGAGCACCTCTTTGAGCGGAACGATGCCGACGGGCAGGCCGGTCAGCGGATTGACGGGCGGGGGCGTCATCTCCTTTTCCCTCCCGGTTACAGGCCGAGTTCTCATCGCGATCGCAAACCCTCAACGACTTTTTTCAGCATCGTGCTAAAACCGCTGCAGGCGAAGGAAGGTTCCGCTGATTTCTGTGGGGCGCGCGGTTGCTTGGCCTCACAAGGAGCTGGCCTTGACGGCCGAAGCGACGGGAGGTGCGCGCCTATCTTGCGCGCCTCAAGCAGCGACACTGACATTGGATCAGGCCTTCTACGTGCCATTACCGGGTCACTCAGCGCTTTCGCGGATGACCGGCGGTGCACCACGGCATGTTCCATCATCGAATTCTTGAAATCATGGTGAACGGCGTTGCGTTCTCGACGCGAGAGGGTGGAATCGTATGAATATCCAGCGCCTGCGCTCTGAGACTCCTGGGTGTGAGCAGCGCATCCACTTGAACAACGCCGGTTCGGCTCTCATGCCGGAGCCGGTGATACGGGCTCTCCAGGATCACATCAGCCTGGAGAGCCGCATCGGCGGCTACGAGGCGGCGGAGGCGCGTCAGGACGGAGTCCAAGCCGCGTATCAATCTGTGGCCGGACTGATTGGGACAGAGCCCGAGAACATCGCCTTTACAGAGAGCGCGACGGCATCCTACGTGCGGGCGCTCTCGTCAATTCCGTTCGAGCGAAATGATGTCATTCTCACGACGCGCAACGACTACGTATCCAACCAGATCCAATTTCTCTCCCTCCAGGCACGGATTGGCGTGCAGGTTGTGAGGGCGCCGGACCGACTCGAAGGCGGCGTGGATGTGGACGCCATGGCGAACCTGATTCGCCGCCACCACCCCAAGCTCGTGTCCGTGACCCACGTTCCGACAAACTCCGGCCTGGTGCAGGACGTCGGCGCGGTCGGTTCCCTGTGCCGGGACGAAGGGATCCTCTATATGGTGGATGCCTGCCAGTCCATCGGGCAGATGCCCATCGATGTGCACGAGATCGGATGCGACTTTCTGTCGGTCACCTCGCGCAAGTATCTGCGGGGACCTCGAGGCGCTGGGTTCCTATACGTGTCTGACCGCGTGCTGGAACGAGGTCTCGAGCCGCTTTTCATCGACATGAAAGGCGCGGAGTGGATAGCTGAGGACCGGTATCGCGCGGTGCGAGATGCGAAACGTTTCGAGAACTGGGAGCTCGCCTGGGCGCTGGTGCTCGCAACGGGAGAGGCCGCCCGGTACGCGACCGCCCTCGGGCTCGAGCGGATCCGGGATCGGGTGCGCGCATTGGCGAGTCGCTTGCGGGAGGCGCTCGGCGGGATCGATAGCCTCCGCGTGCTTGACCGTGGCAGTGACTTGTGCGGCATCGTTTCGGCCTGGATAGACGGGTGGGATCCCCCCGACCTGGTGGCCGCACTTCGCGATCGGCGGATCAATACAAGTGCGCAGCGACGCGTGTACGCCCTGATCGATTACGACGAGAAGAGAGTGACCGCATCGCTGCGCATCTCTCCGCACTACTACAATACAGAAGAGGAAATTGATCAGACGGTGTCGGCGATTCGAGAATTGCTCCTGGGGAGGGTATAGCCCACTTCCTCTCGGGCAAGAATTGGCTCTACAACAAGTCCTTTCGCCCGTCTAGTGTTCGGTCGATTTCCGCACGACTATAGCACCAGCCGCTTCGAGCGGGGCGTCCCACATGTGAGAGCCATCACGGGTCGCTCATTCGACGAGGGGGTGATTGGGCGCCTCGTCGGGATCACCGACTCGAGCGACACCCATCCATACTTGTCAACCGGTGAGGTGACCAATGTCCAAATTACGCGTTCACAACTTCGCGATCTCACTCGACGGGTACGGCGCCGGTCCGCGCCAGGACCGCGAGAACGGGCTCGGCGTCGGCGGCGAGGCACTCCACGACTGGTTTGTGGGTACGCGCGCGTTTCGCGAGATGCATGGAAAGACGGGCGGGACCACGGGTCCCGACAATGATTTTGCGAAGCGCAGCATGGTGCGGATCGGCGCGTGGATCATGGGCCGCAACATGTTCGGCCCCGAGCGCGGGCCTTGGCGCGACGACCAGTGGCGCGGCTGGTGGGGGAAGAATCCGCCCTATCATACGCCGGTGTTCGTGCTGACGCGTTACGCGCGCGAGCCGATCACCATGGAAGGCGGGACGGTCTTTCATTTCGTCACCGGCGGAATTCAGGACGCGCTCCAGCGCGCCCGGCAGGCCGCGGGCGACCTCGACATCCAGCTCGGCGGCGGCGTTTCTACGCTGCGGCAGTATCTCGAGGCGCGGCTCATTGACGAGATGCACGTCGCGATCGCGCCGATCCTGCTCGGCGCTGGCGAGCATCTCTTTGCGGGGCTCGATCTGCCGGCGCTGGGTTATGCGCGCACTCAGCATGTGGCGACGCCGGCCGCGACGCACTTCGTACTGACGAGAAAAGGTTACGGGTCGTCCGACAGGTGAGGGCCATCGCGCTGTTCACAGTCGTGCTCGCGGCGTGCGGCAGAGGATCATCCATGAACGGGCTGCTCGAAATCAGGAACCTCAGCGTGTCGATTCATCGTCCACCGCAGGACGTGTATGCTTTCATTACGAACGGCGCGAACGTCCCGCGGTGGGCGGCGGGGCTTGGAACCACCATGCGGCGCGTCGACGGCGAGTGGCTGGCGGAGGGTGGCCCGGTCGGCAGCGTGCGCGTGCGATTCGCGCCTCCCAACGACCTGGGTGTCGCCGATCACCACGTGGTGCTGGGAACGGGAGTCGCCGTGCACAATCCGATCCGGGTGGTGCCGAACGGAACCGGGAGTACGGTGACGTTTACGCTCATGCGGCAGCCGGGCGTCTCCGCGCGGCAGTTCAATCAGGACGCTAAAACGGTACAGAAGGATCTCGAGACTCTCAGGGCTCTACTGGAGCAGCCATGACGCAACTTCACGACGCCGAGCAGGATCGACGCATCGATTACGCCGAAATGACCGCCACGAGCATCGCCGACACGAGGGGCTTCTACGGGGACGTGTTCGGGTGGAAGTTCACGGACTACGGCCCGGATTGCACGAGCTTCGAGGATAGCCGGCTCACGGGAGGCTGAGGATCCGGGATCGGGTGCGCGCATTGGCGAGTCGATTGCGGGAGGCGCTGCTTCCAAACGAAGTGAAAGGGGCGCCATGGCGTCAATACGATAGCGCGATGCGCAGCCCCGGGACCACGGCGTTCCGCGTCGTCCGCGTGCCCCCCGCATGAATCACGTATTGTACG